>DLCS01000093.1:6511-17830 GCA_002480735.1 Bacillaceae bacterium UBA7792
CTGGAGGATGGAATTTATCTGAAGGAAGTGGCGGATCAGCCAAATATTCAGGATGTTGTGATCGTGGGTGGAGGCTATATTGGAATTGAAGTAGTAGAAGCGATGCTAAGGCTTGGAAAGAGAGTTCGAGTCATTGAACTGTCTGATCGAATCCTTAGAACCTTTGATTCGGAATTAACCGATCTTGCTGAAAAGGAGCTAGTCAAGCACGGGGTCGAATTGAATCTTGGTGAAAAGGTTGAAGGCTTTATCGGTTCTGAACGGGTAGAGGCGGTCCAAACCGACAAAGGAACCTATCCTGCGGATTTAGTACTCCTATCCATTGGAGTAAGACCAGCTACGAAGTTTTTGGATGGCTCTGGTGTTGCTCTTGCCGAAAATGGAGCTGTCATTATTGATAGAGAAATGAGAACGAACATAAAAGACGTGTACTCCGCTGGGGACTGTGCTCAAGTGTATCATAAGGTTATGGAAGAGAACACATTTATTCCACTTGGAACGAATGCCAACAAATGTGGAAGACTTGCGGGTGTCAATATTGCCGGTCAACATAATAAATATGTTGGAACACTTGGTAGTGCGGCCATTAAAGTATGTGATTTAGAAATGGGCCGTACTGGTTTATCGGAGATTGATGCTCGTAATTTAGCGATTGATTATACGACTGTATTTGTCAAAAGTGCGGATCACCCAGGCTACTATCCGAACCAAACCCCTATTTGGATAAAGCTAATTTGTGAGAAGAGAACAAGAAGAATACTTGGTGCACAGGCAATTGGGAATAAGGGAGCAGTCCTAAGAATTGATATTTTTGCTGTAGCCATTCACAACAATATGTCAGCTGATGAATTGGGTATGACAGATTTAGTCTATGCCCCTCCTTTTGCAGGGGTTTGGGATGCAGTCCACATTGCTTGTAATGCGGTTAAGTAGGATTGGAGGTGGCATAAATGAAGAAACTGAAAAGCTTAAAGGATGCGATTCAGATAATAAATGACGGCGATATGGTTTCCTTTGGAGGTAATGTTCTTCATCGTGCTCCCATGGCCGCTGTTCGTGAGATTGCACGCCAAAATAAGAAGAACTTGAGACTTGTCAAAACAGCTGGGGCCCAGGACATTGATCTATTGTGCGCCATGGGCTGTGTGGAATCTGTTGATGCGGGGTTTGTCAGCTATGAATCGAAATATGGCCTTGCTAATCACTATCGTAAGGGTGTGCAATCCGGGACGATTAAGGGTAATGAACACGCCTGTTATACAGTCATCTGCGCTCTCCGCGGGGCAAGTATGAATGTTCCGTTTATGCCAGTTAAAGGGCTCAACGCAGGTGATTTGTTAGTAGAAAACGATTATTTCGTGGTCGTAGAGGATCCGTTTAGTGGCGAGCCTGTTACATTGGTTAAATCATTAGTACCAGACGTGGCGATTATTCATGTTCAGGAATGCGATGAAAAAGGGAACGCCATCATTTACGGACCGAAGTTTGAGGACACGCTATTAAGTCGAGCAGCTAAAAAGGTCATCATTACAGCCGAGCAAATTGTTCCTGAAACGAAAACAAAATTGAATGCTGAACGTGTGGATATTCCAGGTTTCCTAGTGGATTCTGTCGTGCATGTACCAAAGGGTGCAGCACCAAGTTCATGCTATAAAAAATATGATATCGATGACAAATCGATTTCATCATTTATTGGTATGAAAACAAAGGAAGAAATGCTTGCATATCTGAAGAGCTATGAAGTGAAGGATTATATCGGAGAAAGGATGGGGAGAAGATGACAAACAACACGGATTATCGAATAAGTGATATCATGACTTGTGCGATTTCAAATATGCTACAGGATAATGAAACGGTCTTCCATGGTGTCTCCTCTCATCTCCCAATGGTAGCGATGAAGCTTGCCAAATCCATGCATGCTCCTGATTTAGTTCATCTTAATATTCCTGGTGGAGTAAATCCTGGTTCAATTCAGCACTCCTCCTATTCCTCCGCTGGCGCAGAGTTGCTTGGAACAGGAGAGGCTTATTTTCCTCTTCAAGAGGTCTTTGACCTATCGATGCGCGGGAAGCTTGATGTTGCCTTTTTAGGTGGAATTCAGTTTGACATAAATGGAAACGTAAATGCATCTGTCATTGGAAATTATCATAAACCAAAGGTAAGGCTGCCAGGTGGTGCTGGAAGTGCTGTGCTTATTCCGACAGCAAAAAAAGCTATTATTTGGAGGACGAAGCACGATAAAAGAACCTTTGTAGAAAAGGTTGATTTCACCACGACAAGGGGAAATCTCTGGAGGATCGTGACTCCGCTTTGTGTATTTGAGTTTCGCCATGGAAAGCTTCATCTTGAAAGCATTCATCCGACCTCAAGTCTAGAAGAGGTCCAAGAGAATACAGGCTTCGAACTCATCTATGATAAATTGAAATATACGAGCCTACCAACGAAACAAGAGCTTCAAATGCTGAAGAAAATTGATCCCCATGATTATCGCTCCATCGAATTTTAGAATTGTTTGTTTCTTGCTTTTTTAAAAGACTAATAGATTAGATACATGAAGTATTTTTAGTAAACCCTCTTTTCCTTTTAACGGGATGAGAGGGTTTTTTACTGCTTAAGAAAACAGTTCTTGGCTTATTGTCGAAAAAGTTTTCTAAAAAATATGAAAAAGAGGGTTCCATTTCTCGAATTACTGTTATATAATACAAAATATATATAGCCAGTCTGTATTATAACAAAGGGGTAATATAGATAGGTCAAAAAGAGAAAGCTCTGCAGAAAAACAAATATTCATAGTTTGAGAGGAGAATGGGAAATGACAAACGAAAGAGTAAAGCAATTGCAAGAAAGCTGGGAGATGGATGCTCGCTGGAAAGGAATCACAAGACCATACACAGCGGAAGATGTGATTAAATTACGTGGTTCAATCGATATTGAGCATACATTAGCTCGACGCGGTGCTGAAAAGCTGTGGAACCTTATAAATACTGAGGATTTTGTTAATGCTTTAGGTGCATTAACTGGAAACCAAGCGGTACAACAGGTAAAGGCCGGATTGAAGGCCATCTACTTAAGCGGATGGCAGGTTGCCGCGGATGCGAACCTGTCTGGTCATATGTATCCAGACCAAAGCTTGTACCCAGCAAATAGTGTTCCACATGTGGTGAAGCGTATTAATCAAGCTCTTCAACGAGCAGATCAAATCTCATACCTAGAAGGCGACGAGTCCATCGACTGGTTTGCACCAATTGTAGCGGATGCAGAAGCTGGTTTTGGTGGGCAGTTAAACGTATTCGAACTCATGAAGGGCATGATCGAAGCAGGAGCAGCTGGTGTTCACTTCGAGGATCAGCTTTCTTCTGAGAAAAAATGTGGCCACTTAGGCGGAAAAGTATTGCTTCCAACTCAAACGGCAGTTAAGAACCTGATTGCTGCACGTCTTGCTGCAGACGTAATGGGCGTTCCAACTGTTTTAGTTGCCCGTACGGATGCGAATGCAGCGGATTTAATTACGAGTGATGTTGACCCTTATGATGCGGAATTTATTGTTGGAGAACGAACTGCTGAAGGATTTTACCGTACGAAAGCTGGTTTAGACCAAGCAATCGCACGCGGTCTTGCTTACGCGCCTTATGCAGACTTAATTTGGTGTGAAACTTCTGAACCAAATATCGATGAAGCAAGACGTTTTGCTGAAGCGATCCATGAGAAGTTCCCTGGCAAGCTACTAGCATACAACTGCTCACCTTCCTTCAACTGGAAAGCGAAGCTTAGCGACGAGGAAATCGCTAACTTCCAAATTGAGCTTGGAAAAATGGGCTACAAGTTCCAATTCGTTACACTTGCTGGCTTCCATTCATTGAACCACAGCATGTTCAATCTTGCTCTTGGCTACAAGGATCGTGGCATGGCTGCATACTCTGAATTACAGCAAGCTGAATTTGCAAGCGAAAAGGATGGGTACACAGCTACTCGCCACCAAAGAGAAGTTGGTACAGGCTACTTCGATCAGGTGTCCATGGTTGTAACAGGCGGTACTTCTTCTACAACAGCATTAAAAGGCTCAACAGAAGAAGAGCAATTTACTGCAAGTACAAAGTAATCCTCCATTAATAATGTGGATTTTCTAACTATATCTTTCTCCAATTTTGTCCTTCTCTTCAATCGAAGAGGAGGATTTTTTTCGATCGTTGTGGCAAACTGGAAGTATTAATCAATTGATTAAATGAATCGTTGCTGATATGTATACCAAGAGCAGAAAGCCATGAATAGAGAAGAGTTTTTATGCACGGTGCGTCGTTTCTATTCATACATAATAATAGCCTGATAGTGAGGGGGAAAAGAAATGACAAAACCCAATGTGGAGGATTATCTTCAGCAGGGCATCTATGGTCAAAAGGAAATCAACCCTGATGAGAGAAGAAAATTTTTAGGAACGTTGCGTGAAAGAATTGTTATTGCACTCACACAAGGACAGGTCATGCAAGAAGGAATTTTTCAAGAGGTCGAGGATGCTCTTAAAGTCAATCAAGGAGCCAAATTATTATTAAACGGAAATATCGATTATTCCTATTTATCAAAATACACCAAATTAAGCAATCAATATAATGTTGAATATACGATTGTGACCAACAAAGAGCATAATACTGACATCGGTTTAGTTCTTGCCTATGATCATGCTGTCGATAAAGAAGAGATTTACATTACCCAAAAGAAAATAGAAAACGAAGAAAGCAAGGGAACACCTAAAAAAGGAGTATTCTCCCTTTTTTCAAATATCTTTAAGAATAAATAAGATGTAATGAGTTTATGAGGACAAGACCTAGGGGAATGCGCCCGAACTTGTCGTCATAGCGGTTGAATGAGGACAAGATCAGGAGGAAATCACCGGAACTTGTCGTCATAGCCGCCGAATGAGGACAAGATCAGGAGGAAATCACTGGAACTTGTCGTCATAGCCCCCCGAATGAGGACAAGATCTAGAGTAACCCACCCGATCTTGTCCTCATAACAATTACATGAGTAATTCATGTCAAAGAGCCCTGCTCTCTATTGCTTTATTGCGGTAAATTTTGTTATTATCAAGTTATTGTTTAGGTCTTAAATTTAAGTGGAGGTGATAGAGATGTCAAGGATTACAGCGGAACAGGTTAAGCATGTTGCCCACTTGGCAAGACTGGCGGTGACAGAGGAGGATGTGCAGAAATTTACGCAACAGCTCGATGCCATCATTACCTATGCAGAGCAGCTTAATGAACTCGATACAGAACATGTGGAACCGACTTCACATGTATTAAATATGAAGAATGTGATGAGAGAAGATATTCAATCAGAAGGACTTCCACGTGAAGAGGTTCTGAAAAATGCACCTGAACACGAGAATGGACAAATTAAGGTGCCATCGATTATAGAGTAAGGAGGGGGAAGCATGGGTTTATTTGATCAGAAGCTAAGCACTCTTCATGAGTCATTACATAATAAAGAAATTTCTGTCTCGGATCTTGTGGATGAGTCTTATAAAAGAATCGGACAGGTTGATGATAAGGTTCAGGCATTCCTAACGTTAAACGAAGAGAAGGCACGCCTCAAAGCAAAAGACCTTGACGACAAGCTCGGTACGAATGAATCAAAGGGTCTTTTATTTGGAATGCCAATTGGAATTAAGGACAATATCGTTACGAAAGGGTTGCGCACGACTTGTGCCAGCAAGATTCTTGAAAACTTTGATCCTATTTATGATGCAACAGTTATGCACAGGCTTGAGGAAGCGGAAGCCATTACGATTGGAAAGTTGAATATGGATGAGTTTGCAATGGGCTCTTCAACGGAAAATTCCAGCTTTCAATTAACAAGAAATCCTTGGAATCTCGAAACCGTACCAGGTGGTTCTTCGGGTGGTTCAGCAGCGGCGGTTGCTGCGGGGGAAGTACCATTTTCCTTAGGGTCAGATACCGGTGGCTCCATTCGTCAGCCCGCATCATTCTGTGGTGTCGTTGGCCTGAAGCCTACATATGGACGAGTTTCCCGATACGGATTAGTGGCATTTGCCTCTTCTCTTGATCAAATCGGGCCAATTACAAGAACAGTGGAGGATAATGCCTATCTCCTTCAAGCAATTTCAGGTGTTGATCCAATGGATTCAACCTCTGCCAATGTTGATGTGCCTAATTTTGTGCGATCCTTAACAGGTGATGTTAAGGGACTCAAAATTGCCGTACCGAAGGAATACCTTGGTGAAGGGGTAAATGAAGAGGTTAAGCAATCGGTCATGAATGCCCTTCAAACTTTAGAAAAGCTAGGTGCAACATGGGAGGAAGTATCGCTTCCTCATTCTAAATATGCATTAGCCACTTATTATCTACTATCTTCCTCAGAGGCTTCTGCCAATCTAGCACGCTTTGATGGGGTACGATACGGCTATCGTTCACCAAATGCAGAAACTTTGATGGAACTATATAAAAATACAAGAGCAGAGGGCTTTGGTGAAGAGGTTAAAAGAAGAATCATGCTCGGAACCTTCGCGCTTAGCTCGGGGTACTATGATGCTTATTATAAGAAGGCACAAAAGGTGCGTACGTTAATTAAGCAAGATTTTGAAAAAATATTTGAATCATACGATGTTATTGTTGGACCAACGACCCCAACACCAGCTTTTAAAATCGGTGAAAATATTGCTGACCCAATGACGATGTACTTAAACGATATACTCACGATCCCAGTGAACCTGGCGGGAGTACCAGGAATCTCCGTTCCTTGTGGATTATCAAATGGTCTGCCTCTTGGTCTGCAAATCATTGGAAAGCATTTTGATGAAAGTACCGTTTACCGAGTTGCCCATGCGTTTGAGCAGGCGACTGATTTTCATAAACAAAAACCACAATTGTAAGGGGTGAGACGAATGGAATTTGAAACGGTGATAGGACTTGAAGTCCATGTGGAATTAAAGACAGACTCGAAAATATTCTCTTCTAGCCCGAACCATTTTGGTGCAGAACCGAATACCAACACAAGCGTCATTGATTTAGGCTATCCAGGTGTTCTGCCTGTCCTCAATAAAAAGGTAGTTGACTACGGCATGAAGGCTGCAATGGCACTGAACTGTGAAATTGCGACGGAAACAAAATTTGACCGGAAAAACTATTTTTACCCAGATAACCCGAAGGCCTATCAAATTTCGCAATTTGACAAGCCGATCGGAGAGCATGGCTGGATTGAAATTGAAGTGGATGGCTATAAAAAGAGAATCGGGATTACCCGTATTCATCTTGAAGAGGATGCAGGCAAGCTTAATCATGAAAAGGGCTATTCCTTATGCGACTACAACCGCCAAGGAACTCCCCTAATCGAAATCGTCTCTGAGCCAGACATTCGCACACCCAATGAGGCTTATGCTTACTTAGAAAAGCTAAAGTCGATCATACAATATACTGGTGTTTCCGATTGTAAAATGGAAGAGGGCTCGCTCCGCTGTGATGCAAATATCTCCATTCGCCCAGTGGGACAAAAGGAATTCGGGACAAAGACAGAGCTGAAGAACTTGAACTCTTTTAACTTTGTACGAAAAGGGCTGGAGTTTGAACAAAAGCGGCAGGAGGAAGTGATTCGTGCGGGTGGTACGATCGAGCAGGAAACACGCCGCTTTGATGAAGCAACAGGTCATACGATTCTGATGAGGGTCAAAGAAGGATCGGATGACTATCGCTATTTCCCGGAGCCAGATTTGTTAGATTTGTATATTGATGAGGAATGGAAGGCAAGAGTGCGTGCAGAGATTCCAGAGCTACCAGATGCTCGAAAGAAGCGTTACATCGAAGAGCTTGGCTTGCCTGAATATGATGCCGCCGTACTAACGGTAACAAAGGAAATGGCTGATTTCTTTGAGGCAACCGTTGCAGCAGGTGCAGAAGCGAAGCAGGCGTCTAACTGGCTGATGGGAGAGGTATCGGGCTATTTGAATGCTGAGCAGAAGGAGCTTGCTGATGTTGCGCTGACTCCTGAAGGCTTGGCGGGAATGATTAAGCTGATTGAAAACGGCACGATTTCATCCAAGATTGCGAAAACCGTGTTCAAGGAGTTAATCGAGAATGGCGGCGATGCGGAGCAAATCGTCAAGGAAAAAGGACTTGTACAAATTTCCGATGAGGGTGCACTGTTGAAGGTTGTTACTGAAGTGTTAGACAACAATCCGCAATCGATTGAGGACTTTAAGAATGGTAAGAATAAAGCGATCGGTTTCCTTGTCGGACAGCTGATGAAGGCAACAAAGGGACAAGCAAATCCACAAATTGTCAACAAACTGTTACAGCAGGAAATACAAAAACGATAAGCAAGCAATTATGATTACGAAAGTCAGTAGGATATAATCATCTTACTGGCTTTTATTTTTGGGGAGGGAAGAAAGTATGAACTTAATCGATTGGTTTCAGAAAGGGTTAACATACGAAGAATACAAGGCACAAATGAAGGTAAATCTCGACGAAATGAATTTGATTTATGAAAAATTCGAGCTAGATGAGCAACAAAAATCTGAGCTTACAGCCTTAAAAGGACGGACATCAAAGGTAATCGTCCTGACAGAGGATTGGTGTGGGGACGCCCTCATGAATAATCCCATTCTCATGAAAATAGCTAAAGAACTAAACCTAGATGTTCGTTTTGTACTTAGAGACAGTAATTTAGAATTAATGGATCAATACTTAACAAACGGGACGGCACGATCAATTCCGATCTTTGTCTTTATCGATGGGGAAGGCAATGAAAAGGCGGTGTGGGGCCCGAGAGCTTCTGAAGCACAGAACTTGGTCGATACATTAAGAAGCGAGCTTCCTCCAAAAGATGCTGAGGACTTTGAGGAAAAGCAGAAGGAGTTGTATAAGAAAATTAAGCAAACCTATCTAGAGGATCAAAATTTATGGCACCAAGTAGCAAATAGTATTATCTCGAAGCTAAAAAATGAGAAATAGAGGTAAGTCTCTATTTCTCAGGAGACACGAGGCCCAGTATTAATTAAAGAATATATCTCTTCATTATCTTTTATGACAAATTCCCTTTCATCTACTGGGGGTTTCACAGTAAATCCCGAGGTAATTGACCAGGATTTACTAATTTTAATCTCCTCGATTTTATCAAAATCTTCCTCCACAGAAATATGATCCTTAATCATATTAGGAAATGTGGTGGGCAAAGAGGTTAATGATATATTAAAAAACCATATAATTCCTATAATAATAAGGATAAAACCTAATGTAAAATACCTAATCTTATTTTTCAAAAACTCACGCCCATTTTTTTCATTTTCAATTTTACCAGCAAGGCAGGAAGTCGCATCTCTGTAGTTTTTGTTACCCCATATTACTACTCTTTAAAGTTCCAGTTTATTTTTTTCTTGATGAAGAGATCCTATCATTCTTTAAATTCTTATCATTGACCTTAGGTTCCTTCTTCGCGAGGAAGTTTCGAATATTGGACTGGTGTAAGTAAAACAAAGAGAGAATAAATATGAAAAAGATAAGTTCATAGCTTTGACCCGGTTCCAATAATGAATAGATAAATAAAGCGACCCCGACTGAAATGGACCCCATAAATACATACTTTGTTGCAAAAATAACACCAAAAAAGCTCACATAAGCAACAACCAGCATCCACGGGTTGGCAATGAGAAGTGTCCCTGCTGTGGTGGCGATCGCTTTTCCTCCGCGAAAGTTAGCGAAGATTGGGAAGCAATGACCCAAGACGGCTACCAATCCGATCAGAAGTGGATCGGCATCCACATGCAGAATATAGGGTAGTGCCGCAGCAAGCGCTCCTTTGCCGATGTCCCCGATTAAAACGATAACACCAGCCCTCTTCCCAAGTACCCTCACTGTATTCGTTGCACCCGGATTATTGCTGCCATGGTTACGAATATCGACTCCGTAAAAAAGCTTTCCCACAATTATAGCAGTGGGTATGGACCCGATCACATAGGCCGCTACATATAGAAGAACAGTCATAACATCCCCCTTAATATTCAGGTTATCCTTATACTATCATATTGTGATAATGTGGAAATAGAAATTTTTTGGATCAGGTATCTAATAGAAAGTGCCAGCTCAAGATGACAAAATTTTTTTCAAAAAAGTGTAGGGTTATGAAATTCCTAATCGTCTATTGATATAGAAGCTGCTCGAAAGGGGGAGAGAGAGATTAGCGATCAGGTTCTGATTAAGAAAATACTAGACGGAAACGATCATGCCTTTAGGCTGCTCGTTGAGAAATATCGTACGGAATTGTTTCGAACCATCTTTGCTGTCCTAAGGAATCAAAAGGATGCCGAAGACGCTACACAAGAAGTCTTTTTGAAGATCTATCATTCTCTCCCCCAATATGAGAATCAAGGCTTCAAAACATGGATGAAAAGAATTGCAGTTAATCACGCCATTGATATTAAGCGAAAGCAAGCGAGACGCAGAGAGGAAGTGGTTGAAGGGCTCGAATATGATGCCCTTACCTCCACTCGAGACCATGTCGAATCCGAGGTAATTAGCATGGAGAGGCGGCGTCTTGTAAGAGAACGACTGGAGGAGCTTCCGGATAACTATCGAGGAGTCGTCTATGACTTCTATATAGAAGAGAAGAGCTATCAGCAGATGGCAGAGGAACAGCAGGTACAGGTGAAGACCATTGAAACGAAGCTGTACCGGGCAAGGCATTGGATGAAAAAGCATTGGAAGGAGGACGATTTTTCATGAATCATGTTTCCTACGAGGAATGGGTCAAGTACGTGAACAATGAAATAAATGACAATGTCCGTGAGGTGTATGATGATCATTTATACAGCTGCGACCAATGTTTGGAGCTTTATCTACAAGCCGTGACCGAGCTTGAATCCTCGTTGCCGGTTCTTTCAAACGCAGACGACTTTACCAACCTGGTGATGGCAGACGTTTCACAAGTGAAAAAGAAATTGCCTGAAAAACAAGCACCGTTTTATCAAAGGACGAGTTTTCATTATATAGTGGCTGCAGCAATGACACTACTTTTTATGACATCCGGTGTTTTTCAATCGATTACGAAATATGCGGGTGCTGTGGAAACACCGAGCATTGATGAAAGCCCGCCTTCTATGACGGAAGAGATAATGAATAAAACGTTTGCGTGGATCGATACATTCGAGATTAAAAATAGGGAGGCGAACAAGTAATGAAAAACCCAATACTAGCATTTTTATTGGCATTCTTCCCTGGAGGAGGGTTGCTTTACTTACGAAAAACATTCCGAGGACTAGCTTATATGTTCGGCGAGTTTGGGCTGATTGCACTATTTTTTATACTCATGACCGGA
>DLCS01000179.1 GCA_002480735.1 Bacillaceae bacterium UBA7792
GACCTGCAAGCAGTGCATTTTGATGGCCAACATTACGGGAAAGCTTTAGTCCCTTAATATATTCATTTTTTAGCATTTCCTTATAAATATAGTTCCAGGTTCGATCCTTGCTTCCGTCATCAACAAAGAGAATTCTGCTATCAGCTGCGACGATTTCTTCTTTGACCATCTCATCCATTAAACTCTTCAATTCTGAAAAAGTATATGGCAGGATATCCTCTTCGTTATAGCAAGGGACGACGATTGTGAGTACTGGCTTCTTCATGTTTCCCTCCTAGATGCTCAAAGTGCTTCATATAAATAGATGTTCCAGGCTGCGTTCTTGTTCGTAAAAATCTTGTTCAACCGAAGCTTGTTTTCCTCCGCATTATCAATTGGAATACTTGAAAAAATGTACTTCCCGCCCATTTCCTTAAAAGGCTCCGTATTTAGTTCGAGGTTTTTCAAGCGCTTTTTAGATGTCTTTTTAAACATATAGTGCTTGCCTAATTCAGCCGTAAATAAATAGCAACGCCCGCCCCATTCATCAAAATACGTCCTTATCGTTTTATTTTTTTCAAGCTCTTTTTCAATGATGGTTCGAAACCGATGCTTATAGCTAAGGGGGTAAAAATTATTATACGTATCAAGTGTGTAAAAGCCATTGTATTGTGCGATGGCGGGATGAATGCCAATACTAGCCACTCGATACTCGTCTAACGGCTCATCAATGTAGTTCTTAATATCAGTGAACAGTTCCTCTGCAAAAAACTGCTTGACCGTCGGCTTGTTTTTATGAATGATCTCATCATTAAACAAAAATAGTACAAGGAGCTGAGCTACAATTAACAAGTGTACAGCAGGCTTAAGACTCCAATCGTACTGTGCGATAATTTTTAAGCCAAGCGCAAATCCTAAGTAAATCACTAATGGCCGTAGAAAGTGAAAGCGGGCAAAATTAAAGGTGTCCAGAAAATGAAATCGCTCTGTTAAAGGAAGCCACCCTTTATAAAACCAAAAAGCATACCAGGTTGATAGGGCGAAATTGATAACGAGTAAAACCCAAAATGCCTTTTCCTCCTTCCATAGACTTTTTCTAGCAATTACATAAAGGGCTAAGAAAAGGACGGGAAGGATGATCAGACCATGAACCGTCATCACATGGGTATGTCCTAGGATAAAATTCTTGAAGGTCAGTCGAATCGCTCTCCATAACGGTAATCGAGCGTGGAAATATTCATCGCGGCTATTTGGCTCGGTCGAGAATAAAAATGAACCGACAAGTCGATATTCAACCAAAAGAAAAACGGTGGTCATGAAGGCGATGGCGAGCAAGAACCTAAGATTCAGGCCTTTTCCTCGGATCATATCTACCATCCACCAAAGGCCCATCACAGCTAAAAAGAAGAAAAAGCCTAATACAAAACTCGAATAGAGTGGTAATAGAAATAACACCGCATAATTTTTCCAGGACTTTTCCCCATTACGTATATTCAAAAATGCCCATAGGGCCAGTGGCATTCCCAGTGTACTTAGCATCCCTGAGGGCCAAAAGGGAGTTAAGGAGAAGGCTAACGCTACCCCAACATTTATAAAGGTCCATTTCTGCTCTCGAAGGAAATGCTTTTTCAATAGGAGGTACATCCCGAAAAAAGCCACAAACCTCGTAATCGCCTGACTTAACGTATAAGCAACCATGGTCGGAAAAAGGTGATAAAGCCAAACAATGCTACTAAACTCCGTCCCAAATGCATTGCGTGGTAGGCCATTAATGATTTGCGGGATGGTTGCATCAAGTGAGCCAAACATTTCCCCGCTTTTTGATAAAACCTTATACCAAGCAAGATTGGAATCCAGGTTGTCATGAACGCGAATATGGGCATTCTCCCCCAGGATGATTAATGGGGATAGATAAATCGTGATCATAACAAGCGCCAACCCTATTTGTTTTTTTTCTGAAAAACCGTTAACCATGTATACCCCAACCTACTTCTCCTTAGTAACGTTATCATGTCTGATTTACTTGAATATTATTCCATTCTCCTAAAAACAGAATGAAGAATAGTCGATGGCATACCTTCACTTCGTTGTTGCTCTGAACGGCAAGAGCAAAGACTCATTCAGGTATACCACCGACAATTTATAATTCATACAGAAAAAGACACCCTCCAAATTAGGAAGATGTCTGTAGACTATCTTAGTATTGTGCAAATACAGCGGTACCGACCAAAACTTCTCTGCCATCTTGGTTAAGGGCAGCCACATTGAATTTCAACTGCTTGTCGTTTTTCTCCATAAGCTCTGCTCTTAACGTAATAACATCGTTTAGAAAAACCATGCCTTTAAAGCGGATGGAATAATCCTGCAGAAATCCTTCTTCATGATAGGGCGTAAATAGCTTTGCCAAGTTCCCCATTGTCCACATGCCGTGGGCAATGATCCCTGGAAGTCCAGCCTTCTTTGCCTCATCATCAATCGTGTGAATGGGATTGTAGTCCCCAGATGCACCAGCATATTTGATTAAATCTAATCTTGATACTGGAGAAAGAACGATATCATTGAGTGTATCTCCGGCCCTTAGTTCGGCTAATGTACTCATTGCTTCATCCCCTTTCTAACGGCTTCCATAATGATGATGACTTGCTCAGAGCTGAAAATGAGATGCCCATCCAAATCTTCTCCATATTGCTTAATTGAAAGAAATGCCATATTACCAGTGCTTCCCGTTTTTTCAAAATAGCTTTTCACTTCGGAGTAGCATTGAATTTCTTCCCCAACAATAAGCGGTCTTTCGTAATGATAATTTTGCTCCCCATGGATAAGTCCTTTCGCTGGAAGCTTTAGGCCTTCAATTATGCCATAGTCGAATACCCGTGGAAAGGTAGGTGGTGCAATATTGTTTTGATAACGCGACTTCTTTCCGTATTCCTCGTCGACGAAAATTGGATGAAGATCACCGATCGCCTCAGCAAACTTCTTGACTGCCCCACGCTCGACGGTATTGCGAACCTTATTCGACCTCTTTCCAATAAATTCAGTAAACATTCCCTTCACCCCACACTAATTTTTTGGACCTCCTGCAACATAAATGACCTGTCCATTGACAAATGAGGAATTCTCATCTGCAAAGAAGGCAACGGCATTTGCGATATCCTCTGGCTTCCCGCTGCGGCCTACAGGAATTTGTGAAACACTAGCATGAATTAGATCCTCGAAGGAGATGCCAATTCTTTCAGCCGTTGCTTTTGTCATTTCCGTTTCAATGAAGCCAGGTGCAACTGAATTCG
>DLCS01000180.1 GCA_002480735.1 Bacillaceae bacterium UBA7792
TTGGCTCCCTTAATTGTCGAGCAGGTGTTTGAGGTCATCCAAGAGATTCATAGAAATGGGACGACGGTTCTATTAGCGGAGCAAAATGCCAACGCTGCCCTCAAAATCGCCGACCGAGGCTATGTCATCGAGAATGGGCGCATTGTTTTGGTAGGTACGAGCGGGGAGCTTTTTGCCAACGATGAAATTCGCAAGGCTTATATTGGTGCCTAAAGTTGAAGGAGGTGAGTCTATCGCATAGGAGTTGCCTGAAAGTCTGCTAAAAATTTAGCGAGGGGGAAAAGGGATGAAGTTAAAAGGGCTTGTGTTTTATGTCCTGATTTTGTTCACGATGATCTTGACAGCTTGTAGTGGTACAACTTCAAACGAGCCGCAAAATGAGGGAAATAAGAAAACTGAGGAAAACAAGGAACAGGGCAATAGTGAAAAAAATAAGGAAGCCAAAACGGTTAATATTGGCTATAGCGGACCATTAAGCGGGCCAGCCGCCTTTTATGGAGAGAATACCCTCTCCGGGCTTGAAATGGCTGTGGATGAAATTAATGATGCCGGAGGATTTGAGGTAAATGGAGATACCTATAAGATCAATTTAGTTTCGTTAGATGACAAATATTTACCGAATGAAACAGGAGCCAATGCGAAGAGACTTTTACAAGAAAACAAGACACCGATCGTTTTTGTCCCACATAGTGGAGGAATCTTCGCGACTCAAGTGTTTAATATGCAGGATAACTTTATCGTAGCGGCCTATTCAAGTGAGCCAGCAATCACTGCCCAAGGGAATAGCCTAACGGTGAGAATCCCACCTAAGTATGACGGCTATATTGAACCTTTTACGGATTACCAAATGGAGCGCTTCGGTAAAAAGATTGCGTTTCTTCCAACAGCAACACAGTATGGAAAGGATTGGGCGGAAACACTAGAGCCTGTTTGGAAGAAAAAAGGTGGCGAGATTGTCTATAACGGTTCCATTGATTTTAACAAGGATACGGATTTCTTCACGATTGTGACGAATGCATTGAAGGAAAAGCCTGATGTTCTCTTTGTCGGAGGTCCATCTGAGCCAACTGCATTAGTGATCAAACAGGCCCGAGAGCTCGGCTTTAAGGGCGGATTTATTATCATGGATCAGGCAAAGCTGGATGAAATTGCTGCGGTGCTTGGAGGCATGGATATGATTGAAGGCTCCTCAGGAACCTTGCCTTTAGCTGTTTCGATTGAGCCTGAAAACCAAAAGTTCTTCGATGATTATAAGGCAGCCCATGGCAAGGATCCAGGCTCTGAAGCAGGCTATCATTACTTTTCGATGTATTTATTTGTAGAAGCAATGAAGGCTGCAGGTAGTGTGGATGATCCAAAGGCCATTATGGAGAATATTCAAGCTGGGTTGGACACACTTTCAGAGGATAAGAAAATTTACAAGGTCAATGAAATCGAGGCAGATGGTGGGCTCGTCACACCACTGAGAATCGCTGTTGTAGAAGAAGGGAAAATCGTGGACATCACTGTCGAATAACAGATATTCAAATTTTAACTGAAGCATAGAGCATGGTGTCCGGCCATTTTCTATGCTTCTTTTCGAAATTAATTCATTATTGAATGAACTAATGCAATAGTGAATTGGAATTTGGCTTTAGTTCGATTCAATAGTGAATCAACTAAAATCGAATATTTTGAGTTTTGTAACGACTCTAACTTGGCATAGTTCTTGCAATGCTGTTACTAAAAGGGGGGAGATGGTTGAATTTTCAATTGGATGAGGACATTCTCTTGCTTAAAGAGAATATTCGTGATTTTATCGAAAATGCAGTGGAGCCCTATGCGATGGAGATTGAAGAAAAGGATGAGATTCCTTTTTCAATTATCGAGGCTTCAAAGGAAATGGGCTTGTTTGGGCTAAGTATTCCTGAGGAGTATGGTGGTCTTGGAATTGGCATGGTCGGGAAATGTGCTCTCTATGAGGAGATTGGCAAGACCCATAACGGGTATACCACACTCATTGGTGCACATACAGGGATTGGAACGGTCGGAATTGTGGAAATGGGAAATGAAAGGCAGAAAAGAACCTACCTTCCCGCCATGGCATCTGGAGAGAAAATTGGTGCATTTGCCCTAACTGAACCAGCGGCAGGCTCACAAGCCTCCAATCTGAAGACAACCGCTGTGAAAAAAGGAGATAAATATCTCCTCAATGGAACAAAGCATTATATCACTAATGCCCCTATTGCTGATGTTTTTACAGTAATGGCAGTGACAGATTCTACAAAAGGGGCGAAGGGGATTACCTCTTTTATTGTTGAGAAGGACTTTCCTGGCTTTAATGTCGGAAAGATTGAAAAGAAAATGGGGCTCAAGGGTTCCCATTCAGCAGAGTTAATTTTCGAAGACTGTGAGGTTCCAGTAGAAAATGTTCTTGGTACAGAGGGAGAAGGGTATGTGAATGCCCTTAAAATACTTGCAAACGGTAGAGCGGGGTTAGCCGCTCGAAATCTGGGCTCCTGTCAACAGCTTTTGGATATGTCGATAAAGTACGCATCTGAACGAATCCAATTTGACGTACCGATCATTGAGCATCAGGCAGTATCACACATGATCGCGGAGATGGCCTTAGAAATTGAAGCACTGCGTTCCTTTACGTACCGTGTCGCATGGATGGTTGATGAAAGGCAAAATGTGATAAAAGAGGCGGCCATGCTTAAGCTGTACGGGTCAGAGGTCTATAATCGGGTCGCTGACAAGGCTGTTCAAATACACGGAGGATTAGGATATATTTCTGACTACCCAGTGGAGCGTTACTACCGTGATGCGAGAATTACTCGGATCTATGAAGGAACATCGGAAATTCAGAAAAATATTATTGCTGCCCAGCTAAGGAAGGAGTTTAAAGCAAAAAGAGGGGAGTGAGAGGATGCGGGATGAAATTGTAATCGTAAGTGCCGTTCGGACGCCCATTGGTCGTTTCGGTGGCTCTCTAAAAAATCTCAACTCCGGAGACTTAGGTGCGATCGTGATCAAAGAGTCGATTAAACGGGCTGGATTAGCACCTGAGCAGATTAGCGAGGTCATTCTGGGAGAGGTCAGGCAAACGACGGAATCATCCAATGTGGCTCGGGTCGCTGCCTTGAGAGCAGGACTCCCGGAAACGACTCCTGCATTCACAGTGAATCGCCTTTGTGCTTCGGGGATGCAGGCGGTCACTTCAGGGATCCAACAAATTTGGAGCGGCCAAGGAGATATTATTGTTGCTGGTGGGACGGAAAATATGAGCCGGGCCCCGATCTATCTGAGAAACTCTCGATTTGGGGAGGGAAATCCCTATCTAGTAGACTCGCATTTGGAAAATGGGCAGCAACCGATCGAACAATATGGAGTCGGATTAGGGATGGGCATGACCGCAGAAAATGTCGCCGAAAAGTATCAGATTTCAAGAGAGGATCAGGATCAATTTGCCTATGAAAGTCAGCAAAAAGCTGCCAAGGCCATAAGGGAAGAGATTTTTCAGGAAGAAATCATTCCCGTAGAGGTAAAGGAAAGGAAGCAGAGCTTTCTTTTTGATAAGGATGAGCATCCAAGACCTGATACGACGATTGAAAAATTGGCAAAACTACGGCCTGCCTTTAAGGAAAATGGCGTCGTCACCGCTGGGAATGCCTGTGGACGCAATGACGGAGCTGCTGCTCTTGTGATGATGAGAAGAGAAAAGGCAAACTCCCTTGGGCTCAAGCCTTTAGCAAAGATTGTCGATTGGGCAACAGCTGCGGTTTCTCCAGAAATCATGGGAATTGGTCCGGTTCCTGCGATTGAAAGATTATTAAAAAGGACGAACAAAATTATTCAGGAAATCGGCTTAATTGAATTAAATGAAGCCTTCGCAGCTCAAGCCTTGGCGGTCATACGGGAAGCAAATTTGAACCCGGACAAAGTCAATGTCAATGGAGGGGCAATTGCACTTGGTCATCCAGTAGGCGCAACAGGCGCAAGGATCATCACGACCCTATTATATGAAATGAGAAGAAGAAACGAGCGACTTGGAATCGCCACCCTTTGTGTTGGAGGAGGACAAGGAATGGCTGTCATGCTAGAAGACTTGTCCTAATAAACTAGTAATATGATAACTTTTTTATCATCGTAAGTTCTCGCCATGACGATACAGCACAAAAATTGATGTACTTAATACGATTGAAGGAGTGAAATGTATGCATTTACGATTAACTGAGGAACAGAAGATGGTGCAGCAAACGATTCGCAAATTTGTTGAGAAGGAATTAATCCCTTTAGAGAATGAAGTGTTAAGAAATGAGCGGGAAGGAAGACCGAGCTTACCTGAAGAAACGTTAAGAGAACTTCAGCTGAAAGCGAAGGAAGCGGGCTTCTGGGGAATTAACACTCCTGCTGAATACGGGGGAGCCGACCTCGGACAAATGATGATGGCCATCGTTCTCATGGAAGTCTCGAAGACATTTGTTCCGTTTAGCTTCGGTGGAAGCGCTGACAATATTCTCTATTATGGCAACGAAGAACAGAAGAAAAAATATTTGATTCCAACGATTAATGGCGAAAGAAAATCATGCTTCGCCATGACCGAGCCATCAGCAGGCTCCGATACTAGGAATATTAAGATGACCGCTGTCAAGGATGGCAATGAATGGGTTCTAAATGGCGAAAAAACCTTTATCACAGG
This sequence comes from Bacillaceae bacterium UBA7792, assembly GCA_002480735.1. GTDB lineage: Bacteria > Bacillota > Bacilli > Bacillales > Cytobacillaceae > Robertmurraya > Robertmurraya andreesenii. The sequence continues at coordinate 4,682 of DLCS01000180.1, forward strand.
TGGGAATGAAGCGGATTTCGTTATGGTGATTGCCATTACGGATAAGGAAAAGCATCGAGCTACCGGACGAGAGGGAGTCACTTGCTTTATTGTCGATCGAGATATGGGCTGGAAATCGGAATACATTCATACAATGGGAGAATGGGGACCTGCTAGTCTCATCTTTGATAATGTGCGCGTCCCTGAAGAAAATATCCTAGGAGAAATAGATAAGGGCTATCAGCTCGGATTAGAGTGGATCGGATTTGCAAGATGGGTCGTTGGGGCACGTGCCGTTGGGGCAGCGGAAAGATTATTGCAAATGGCCATTGACTATTCAAAGGTAAGGGTCACATTTGGAAAGCCTATCTCTGAACGGCAAGCGATTCAGTGGCAAATTGCGGATTCAGCAGTGGAAATTGAAGCAGCTAGGTGGCTGGTATTGAATGCTGCCTTTACATTGGATCATGGTGAGGATAATCGTCATTTAGGCTCGATGGCGAAGCTGTATGGATCGAATATGGGCAACCGTGTCGTCGATCGCGTGCTGCAAATTCATGGTGGAATGGGCTACACGAGAGAATTACCGATTGAACGCTGGTACCGTGAAGCAAGATTATGGCGAATCTACGATGGTACCGATGAGATTCAACGTATGATTATTGCGAGAAATCTGCTTAAGGGACATGTTAAATTAGGACAATTCATATAGAATCCATTATAATAATAGTTGTAAAATTAAGAATTTACACTATATTAACTTCATATTTGAGGAGGTATCATGATAATGACAGGTAGATTTTCAGGTAGAGTAGCATTTGTAACTGGAGGAAGTCGGGGGATTGGGCGTGCCATTGTTGAGCGCTTTGCAGAAGAAGGGGCGAAGGTCGCAATCGTAGATGTGAATGAAGAAGCACTCACTGAAACAACGAATGAATTAAGAGAAAAAGGGTACGAGGTATTTTCAAAGATTGCTAGCGTGACGGATGAGAACGAAATTGAGGGGGCAGTGAACGAAGCATACGAAATGCTTGGCTCACTCGATATTCTTGTCAATAATGCAGGAGTCATACGTGATAACCTCCTATTCAAAATGACCGATTCTGATTGGGACACTGTGATGGATGTCCATTTGAAAGGTTCCTTTTATGCGGCTAGAGCGGCGCAGAAATATATGGTGCAAAACAAGTATGGCCGGATCATCAATATTTCCTCCACTTCTGCTCTAGGAAATCGAGGACAAGCAAACTACGCTACCGCTAAAGCAGGCCTGCAAGGTTTTACGAAGACGTTAGCCATTGAACTTGGACGGTATGGTATTACAACGAATTCAGTTGCACCTGGCTTCA
>DLCS01000143.1:0-479 GCA_002480735.1 Bacillaceae bacterium UBA7792
AGTGGCCGATGTTTTGAATATGTCTAACATCCATTTCCTCCATGACTGGAATAAGGTCATAGTAGGAGCGAAAAGGCTGGCTTCCAAAAAGGACCTCAATATTTCCAAACTGGGCATTCAAATCGATGACCAATACCTTCAATTGATGATGGATGCTTAGTGACTGGGCCACCATTGCAGCGAGTAGAGTCTTCCCGCTTCCACCCTTTGCACTGTAAAACGCATGAACTTGCCCCGAACCGAAACCAGATTCCGTCTCTTTTTGAAACATGAATTGGTTGTTTAGCTCTTTAACGAGCGCATTTAGACGATGTTCTTCTTCTGGAAAAATGATTAAATCCTTCGCACCTGCAACAAGCCAGCTTCTTCCGACCTCAAAATCATGCTCTCTTGTTAGGCCAATTAATACACTGGTAGATGGGACCTGCAGCTTTTTGGGATCCTCTATAGCCTCCACATCTACAAAGATGTAATGGAAA
>DLCS01000143.1:651-1577 GCA_002480735.1 Bacillaceae bacterium UBA7792
CTACAAAGATGTAATGGAAATGCCGCTGCTCTAGAAATGTCTTTTTCCATTCGGAAACCGTTGTGACTTCAATTTGATCATCATTTAAGCGATTGCTTAATTGCTCTTTCCAGACTTGATTCTTTGTTATGAATAGACCTTTGAAATTACTCAACTAAACGCATCCTTCCTGTATATAGACAGTACCTCTTTACACTTCTTCTTTTCCTGCAGAGGCCTGATTCACTCTAAGTACACGAATTTGGACAGCTGCATTTTGATAGTGGATAACATCTTCAGCGTCCTTAATCGACAGGGCTACCTTCACCCTTGGAGCTCCTTCCTCCTGCTCCTCTAGCTGCACAACAGGAACATTTTCGAGAATACGCTTCGTTTCCAATTTGTCTGCCTCATCCTTCGAGACGATGACAATATCGACTCGATCCCCTTCAGCCACCTGCTGGTCAATCAAGACGATTTCGGTCGCATTTAACCAAACAACCCTTTCATTCGGAGGGATGTCGAGCTTTTTTCGAACAAGGGAATTTGTTAGGAGCTCTCCCTCATTGAGATTCACTACGCTGATCGCTTCCTCAAGCTCTTTCTCACTCGTAATAAAAGATTCATAGGCACTTGTAGCAGGAAGCTCCACCCATGTCACATCAGATTCCCCAATTTCATGGTAGGATTTGATGTTTTTTGAGGCTGCAGCGACTTGAACAGTCTTCCCAAGCTTCTCCTGTGCTTCATTAATTTGTACAAGGATAAGTCCTGCCGTCACGACGGCTAATAAAAAGGATATGGTTAAGAAAATAATGGCTTTTCGCTTAGCATCGATCATTCAATCGCTCACTCCGTTATCATTCTATCGGGCTGTTTTGATGCTGCCCTTCAATAAAATTGCCGTGTTAGTTTACAGTGTTAATATTTAGCCTTATACGTGTGCG
>DLCS01000143.1:1760-6466 GCA_002480735.1 Bacillaceae bacterium UBA7792
GTTTTATTCGGTACGAATAACTTAGTGACCGTACACGCACACGTATTAGGCGGTATATAAGATTGCTACAAAATATTACAGAGCCACAAAATCAATATTGAGGGATAAAAATATCTGTCCAATCCGAACAAACTGGAAGACTATGTTTCTGTAATTCAAAATATTTCACTGAACGATGATCGGGGAAAATCGGTTTTCTAGAAGCTATGTAAATTTCTGCTGACGGGAGATGGACAAATTGTTCAAGCAAATCCTGCTTCCTCCCAGAAACAATTTTAGTCTGTCTTCGACTATCAAATACATGGAATTGCTTATGTTTAAATCTCTTTAATAATAGATAGCCAGATTGATATTTTGGGTCATTGGTGATCGTGAATTTTTTCGTTGGATGATGATTGGAATAATACAATTCTTCAAATAGCATCTCTTTTAATTTTTCCAAAAAATAGATAGTAAACGCTCGATTTTCTGCTCCATTGAGGAGAAAGAGCTTTCGCTTCGGATAGGCCCAGGTTCGAATTCTTTTGAGCAACCCTTCATCAAGCATAAAAGAATCGTATACATAGAGAATTTCCTCATATTGCTCTAGGAGCTGAATCATTTCCTCAAGCTCAGACTCTTTGTTCCTTTTTGCTACAGTAAGCTTCTTGGCGATGACCCCACCTTTATGCTTTTGTACCATCTCTGGTAGGGATGAATCATTTTTCAGCTTTGCCTTTCTTATCACGGCCTCTTCCAGAACTTCATTCGGTAATCCTAATGATTCGTCAACAATGACCTGCATGGTGTACCTCCTTTCACTAACTGCTGCTGATAATGGATAGCAACTCTTCGTGCTTTTTATTCTTTTTTTCATTGGCCTTTTCAATCAGGGTCTCCTTGAACTGTTGCAAAGCCTCGTATCGTTGCTCGATAAGAAGGTCAATGGCGTCATTCTCTTCTTCGGTGATTTTTTCCTGTGTATAGAGTTCATATGATGCATCAGTCAGCAAGCGGCTCTCTCGGTCGTAAACATCGGTAAAACGAGAGCCTAAATCATTGATTTCCCTCGAAATCTCTGCGACACGAAAATTGACCTTCGTGCTTAAGGTTGCCTTTTCAAAGTTTTTCTCAAAGCCTTTTCTTGCATCCTCAAGTAATTGGGTAATAGTATTGTCTAAATCCATATTGGAATTTACGGTGAAATATTCACCATTCCCTGCTTCGGCTGTTTCCCTCAGTTGTCTTTGTCCCGCATCATCCACATTAAATCCAATGATGTTAACTTTGATGTTGAGATCAGATTCTGCTAGCTTGCGAGCTTCCTCAACTGGATTGCCACCACAGGTTTCAATTCCGTCACTCACAATAAATAAAATATTTTCTGTATTCTCTGATGCTGTTGCCTTCAAATCTTCATATGCCTGATTGATGGAGGCGGCGAGAGGGGTCCAACCACTTGGCTTGAATTTCCCAAGAGCTTCTGTAAATGCCCCTTCATTATATGTACTTGTTTGATACATCACTTCGGTACTCGAACAGGAGAGCGATTTGTCGCTATCGCTTCCAGTTCCTTTATGGCCATAGACTCGTAACGACATGAGGCTTTCCATGGGTAAGCCTGAGGCGTATTTCCTCAATGCGCTTTTGGCGAGGTCCATCTTTATGCCCCCTGGAACATGACCAGCCATGCTTCCACTTGCATCCAAATGGATCGCAATATTCTTCTGCTTCTTTTCCTGATTTTTGGATATATCCAATTCTCCAAAATCAGGCTCAAAGTCACGCAATGGCTCATAAGCTGCTTGATAACTTTGCGCAAACCAATGAACAAGACCATTGAAAATTTCCTGTGGACTCATTCCTTTTGTCTCAAACTCTTTCATGAACCCTGCTAGCTGCTCCTTCGTAAGACTTCCTTTTTCAGCCTCACCTATTTTAATTCCAGCCTGCTGCAGGACTATTTCCTCTGGGTTAATAGCGGCTTCTGGATATTCTACCTTTGCCTCCTCCTGCTTCATCGTCTCTTTTGCTTCATTTTTCTCTTTTTTCGTTTCTTCATTATTTGAACAGGCTCCTACAAATAGAAGGGCTGCGAAAATGAAGAGGTAGCGAATCCATTTCAAGTTCGTATCTCTCCTTTGCCAAGTTACATGTCTCTTTTTTACCCTAAATTTTCCTGAAACTCCTATATATTTACTACCATTCGTTCACATTTTCGTCAAATTTACGTTTAGTATAGTGAATACTGTACTAATAAAATGGGCCTAACATTAGTCTGATATCAAAATATTTTTGAGGAATAAAGGCGGAGACAAGACTAGGAGAATGGTATAGGAGATTTTTTTCAATAGAGGGTTTTTTTGTAATTTTAGGTTCCTTATATTACAAATGTTAAAATTTGTAGTTCTTTTATATGATTTTTTTGTGGATGTGAATCCGTTAGACTGTGGTCTCGAAATGGAATAGACCTCATTGAATGATTTATAATGAAAAAGAATTAGATTTCTCTAATGCCGATAGAGCAAAAGATAGAGAAGGAGCAAATCTTTACGTTGCGCAAATAAAGGAGAAGGATTTATGAATAGATTTGAACCGCTACGGGAAAAACTAGGCCTTTTTTGGAGGAAGCTGCATTTAACACAGATTCTCTTATTGCTAGGATTATCTATGATCCTATTTACGATTATTTATTTTGCTATTCTAGCAAGCCAGGCAAATGTGGAATCATTGAAGGCCGGGTTAAGCCAATCAACCGTCATCTATGATCGGAATGGAGAAGTAGCCACCGAGATTCAGACAAACCGAACCTCCGGAGTGGAGGTAGATGAAATTCCTCAGCATGTCCGAAATGCCGTGGTAGCGATTGAGGATCACCGCTTTTATGAGCATAATGGCTTTGACTTGAAGGGAATCTCACGGGCCTTTTTTAAAAATCTCTTTGCTGGCAGAATTACAGGCGGTGGCAGCACCATTACACAGCAGCTCGCTAAGAACGCCCTTTTATCGCCAGAAAAAACGTACAAGCGAAAGATCGAGGAGCTGTTTCTTGCCGTTGAATTAGAAAAGAAATATGAAAAAGATGAGATTTTGCAAATGTATTTGAACCAGGTCTATTTTGGCAGTGGGGCCTGGGGGATCGATCAGGCAGCAAAGAAGTATTTTAACAAAAGTATTAAGGATGTCACGATTAGCGAGGGGGCGCTATTAGCGGGCTTATTGCAGTCCCCATCAGCCCGGGACCCCTATAAGCATTTGGACCGGGCGATTGAACGGAGAAATGTCGTGCTATCAAGAATGAAGGAAAATGGCATGATCAATGAGGAAGAATTTGCGGTTGCGAAGAAGGAAGAGGTTCACTTGAAGGATGGGGGCGGCAATTTTATTAAAAGAGATCACCCTTACTATGTCGATGCTGTTTTGGATGAGGCAATCCATCAATATGGACTAACGCAGGAGGAAATTCTGACGAGAGGCTATCAGATTTATACGAATATGGATCAGGGGATCCAAACCTCCATGGAAAAGGTCTATGAGAAGGGCTCTGTTTTTCCGAAAGGACGCGGTGGGGAAATTGTCCAGAGTGGTTCTGTCATCCTTGATGCGAAGACGGGTGGAGTGCTTGGATTAGTTGGCGGTCGAGGTGATTATGTGTTCCGTGGGTTTAACCGAGCGACGCATTTGAAGGCACAGCCCGGCTCGACAATGAAGCCCTTAGCTGTTTACACACCTGCTCTTGAAGAGGGCTATACGATCACTTCAGTGTTGAAGGATGAAAAAAAATCATATGGCTCATATACACCGACAAATCCAGATGGGGTGTATAAAGGAGAAGTTCCGATGTATAAAGCGGTGGAGGACTCGTTGAATGCACCGACGGTTTGGCTTCTGAATGAAATTGGCTTGGAGAAAGGATTGGACGCTCTAAAGCGATTTGGTATTCCTTTGACCGACAAGGACCATTATTTAGGAATTGCACTCGGTGGGATGCATAAAGGAATCTCGCCACTGAAGCTTGCCGAGGCCTATTCGACGTTTGCCAATGATGGCAAGAGGCCGGATGGACATTTGATTGAGAAAATTGTCGGACCAACGGGAAATATTATTGCGGAGCATAAAAGTGAAACGACAAAAGTAACGTCGAAAACAGTTGCCAAGGAGATTAACTCGATGCTTCTTAATGTCGTGGAATCTGGAACAGGGACAGCTGCCCAAATCTCAGGCGTCGAAATTGCAGGCAAGACCGGTTCCACCCAGCTTCCTTACAAAGATATCAATGGCTCCAAGGACCAATGGTTTGTCGGCTATACCCCGAATGTCGTTGGCGCCGTCTGGCTTGGCTATGACCAAACCGACCGGGAGCATTACTTGTCGAACAGCAGTTCGAAGAATGTCGTACCAGTCTTTCGTGCGCTCATGGAGCCAGCACTTTCCTATGTTGATGCAGGGGAATTTGAAGTAAACTCCGTCAATACACGCCTAGCGGGCGGGAGCACCGAGAAAGAGAAAAAGAACGAAAGCGAAATTGGCGAAACCATCAAGAAAAAAACCGACGAGATCAAAGAAGTCATCAAGGAAGAAAGCCCCAAATGGAAGCAAGCCTTAGAAGAATTCAAAAACAACGCCATCTGGCTCGGCAACTACATCAAAGAAAAAATCGGCCAGTAAATTGGTACGTAAATTGGTACCAGGTACCGCCGGTGGACATTTCGGTCATTTGTCCACGA
>DLCS01000143.1:6765-7938 GCA_002480735.1 Bacillaceae bacterium UBA7792
TGTCCTTCTGGGGTGGACAGTGAGTGGTACCTGGTACCGAAAAACAGCGAAAAATAGGCGAAAAAATTGCCGGGAGTGCACCCGGCAGTTTTTTTATTTTGTGATGTAGCGAAGAGCGGTTTGGAGCTGGAGGTCATTCTTTTCCTTCTTAATCTCAGCCAGGATGGCTTTTTCTAGTGCGGAAGCGGTGTTTTTATCGATTCTGCCGCTTACGGTTAGGCCTTGATGGTTTTGGAAGGCCTTCACTGCCGTCTCCGTCGCACCATCAAAATATCCATCTACTCTGCCGGGTGCGAATCCAAGTCCCTCAAGAATTTGCTGAGCATTTTGTACCTGCTCACTATTCATATCCTTTTTCAATGCCTCCTCGATTTGCAAAGGATGGGTTTCAAAAATATCGGGCTGCTTGACCTCTATATCTGGCTTAATTCCTTCTTTATGAATCCAATTCCCCTCCGGAGTCAGCCATTTATAGATGGTCAGCTTAATATTGCTCCCATCTCCCATTTCAAAAGGCTGCTGTACCGTCCCTTTGCCAAATGTCCTCGTACCAATCAGCTTATAGTCCTCGGCCTCTTGTAGGGCTCCCGCCAAAATTTCCGAGGCAGAGGCACTTCCATTGTCAATCAAGACAACAACCGGATAAGGCTTCCCTTTTTCGAGCGGAGAAATAAAACGAATCTTCTCACCATTGCGCTTCTCAATTTGATAAATCGGCTTATCCTTCGTGACAAATTCCTTCAAAATCTTTTCCACACTGCTTAAAAGTCCGCCTGGATTCCCGCGTACATCAATAATCAGGCCATCGATTCCTTTTTTCTCCATCCTAGTGAGATGGTCACGGAATTCTTTATCCGTTTCCTTTGAAAAAGAAGTAACCTCAAGATAGCCAATATTTTTTCCACTTTGCTTTTTTATGTCACCATAAACCGTGATTTGTGGAATTTCATCTCTTTTGACCTCGATCACAAGTGGCTTGCTTAATCCATTTCTTTCAATTTCAATCTTTACCGTTGTCCCTTTTTCCCCACGTATTTTCAAGGTAGCTTCGTATAGATCGAGTCCTTCGATACTTTCTCCATCCACAGATAAAATCCGGTCATTCGGCTTTAAGCCAGCCTTTTCTGCAGGTGAGTCTTTAAAAGGGGCAACGATGACCACCTTTCCATCCAC
>DLCS01000074.1 GCA_002480735.1 Bacillaceae bacterium UBA7792
CTGCGGCTCTCATTGTTGTACCACCTTATTGGATCAAGGCTATTATTTTTGGTGGGTTTTTATTCATGATGTGGATTTGGCTAGAAGGATCATGGGAGAGGATTGTACTTTCACACCCACTCACCAAAAAATACCATGACCATGATTCCTATTTCTCAGCTAAAAGAAGAATGCTCACGGGATTATTTGTCTTATCTATTATTTTCATTGGAGCGATTGTTGGTGTAGGATTATGGGTATACCGAGTATTTGCGATACTTACATAGGAGGAGATCGATGTTGAGTCAAATTGACTGGATAAAGGAAGTGCTTGCTCGAAAGGAAGCGCTGATTAAGGATACGCAGAATTTATTAAGGATTAAAAGCGTGTTGGACGAGGAGCATCGTGCGCCTGAGGCCCCACTCGGAGAAGGGGTAAAGGAAGCACTGCAATTCATGCTTGATTTAGGAGAGAAGGATGGGTTTACCACGAAAAATGTTGGGAACCTCGCGGGTCATTTGGAGTTTGGCCAAGGTGAAGAGCTACTCGGTATTCTTTGCCATGTCGATGTCGTACCTGAGGGAGATGGCTGGACAAGCAATCCGTATGGAGCAGAAATTCGTGATGGGAAAATTTTCGCACGTGGGGCCATTGATGATAAGGGACCGACGATGGCTGCTTACTATGCGATGAAAATAGTGAAGGAGCTTGGGTACCCTTTGAATCGCCGGGTTCGAATGATTATTGGTACAGATGAGGAGAGCAACTGGCGCTGTGTTGATCATTATTTTGAGAATGAAGAAATGCCGACGTTCGGATTTGCTCCTGATGCTGATTTTCCAATCATTTATGCGGAAAAAGGAATCTCCGATTTTGATATGGTGCAAAAGCCCGGCACCGCAAATAGTGAAAACGGGATAGAGGTTGTATCCTTTGAATCAGGACGAAGATACAATATGGTCCCAGACTTTGCTACGGCTACACTTGTTGCTTCTGGGGATATGTCCTCCTTCGTTCAAAGCTTCGAAGCTTTTCTTGCTGAAAAGAGTCTTACTGGAAAGCATGTCGTGAATGAAGGAAAGCTTGTTCTTGAGGTTGAAGGAATTTCCGCCCACGGAATGGAGCCGGATAATGGAAAAAATGCAGGCATATTCTTAGCATGTTTCTTGGCTGATGCAGGCATCGATGTGAATGCTGCGCGTTATTTTGGCTTTGTGAAGAAATACTTGTATCAGGATTCCCGTGGACGTGCTTTAGGAATTGCTTATTCTGATGAGATTACCGGAGATTTGACATTGAATGCAGGGAAGCTTTCATACAGCAAGGAATCAGGTGGAACAATTGGTTTCACGATGCGTTACCCCGTTACAACAGATATAGAAAAAACGAAAGAAACCCTAAAAGCGACGATTGCAGAGGAAGGCTTTAGCATTGAAAGCTTCTCCAATTCGAAGCCACATCATGTCGACGAGAAAGACTTCCTCGTGCAGACTCTAAAGAAGGTATACGAGGAACAAACTGGCGACAAAGCAGAATTGCTTTCCATTGGTGGAGGCACCTATGCTCGTTCATTGAAGTCAGGTGTTGCCTTTGGACCTCTTTTTCCTGGAAGAGAAGATGTTGCCCATCAAAAGGATGAATATATGATGATTGATGATCTACTAAAGGCAACAGCCATCTATGCACAAGCGATTTATGAGCTGGTGAAATAACTAAACAAAAAGGAATCGTTCCCGTGAACGATTCCTTTTGTGCATTATTCAAATTGAAACAAGTCACTAGACAAATAACGTTCTCCTGTATCGGCTGTCATGCAAATGACCACTTCACCAGGCTTAAGGGTTTTGGCCACCTCAATAGATGCATAGCAAGCTGCATCAGATGAGGGACCAACTAGGATGCCTTCCTCTTTGGCAAGGCGTCGGGTGATATCGTATGCATCCTCATCTTCAATTTTGTGGATATGATCATACACGCTCGTATTCAAGGTATCCGGGATAAAACCAGGGCTAGTGCCGACCAGCTTATGCTTCCCAGGCTTTCCACCTGATAAGACAGGCGATCCTGCCGGCTCCACGACATGAACCTGAAGTCCGTCATAATGCTTCTTCAATACCTCACCCGTACCCGTTATTGTTCCGCCCGTACCAGCCGTTGCCACAAATGCCTTTAAGGGTTTGTCAATTTTCTTCATCGCCTCGATGATTTCTAATGCCGTCGAATGACGATGGGCATCAGGATTAGCTTCATTTTCAAATTGCATTGGAATAAAGCTGTTCGGGATTTCTGCCGCCAGTTCCTCTGCTTTCCTGATAGAGCCAGGCATCTTTTCGTCCCCAGGTGTAAGGACAACCTCCGCCCCGTAAGCCTTCAATATATTAATTCTCTCCTTTGTCATCGTATCCGGCATAACTAAGATGGCCCGATATCCTCTCGCCGCTGCATTCATCGCGATTCCGATTCCAGTGTTGCCGCTCGTCGGTTCAATAATGGTAGAGCCTTTGCCGAGAAGTCCCTTTTTCTCGGCATCGATCATCATATTATAAGCAGCACGATCTTTGACACTTCTGCTCGGGTTAAAATACTCTAGCTTTAAATATACGGAAGCTCCATTCTCTGGAGCTAGACGATTTAATTTTACTAATGGTGTNNTCGGAGATATTGTCAACAACCTTCATTCTTGTTTCCTCCCATAGAAACGAATTATACGATTATTTTTGTCCTGATTAAGAAAATCTAACTATGATCATAACGAATTCAGTTTTATCCGAGCAACTAATACGGTTTTTTTCCTTCGAATCTGTTTATTTGTTAGAATTATGTAAAGGTTTTGCGGAAAGGACGATATAATGGAAAGGAATACACATTATTTTTATGCGCTAAAATTGCCTGTTGAAATAAAGCTTCAATTACAAAAAATATGTACTTCCCTTAAGGATGATTTTCCATTTAAGAGCTGGGTACATCATGAGGATTATCATGTCACCCTTGCCTTTCTAGGAAATGCTGATCCAAAGAGGCTGTTAGATTCCATTCAATACGTTAGGAAGGCAGTTACTGCACAACCTTCATTTCCCTTAATGATTGATCATCTTGGGGTTTTTGGAAAAAGCGACTCTCCAAGAATTTTTTGGGCAGGTACGGATAAAAGTCAAGACTTGGATCATTTGCGTGGACAAGTATTTCAAGCTTGTCAAAGGGCCGGATTTATTCTTGAAGCAAGGCCATTTCACCCTCATATTACGTTAGCGCGGAGATGGTCAGGAACATACTCTTTCAAACCTGAGTTCTTAGAAAAAATTGAAATGCTAGATTTTCACGCATGTGAAGTCGTTTTATACGAAACACATTTGGAAAAGGTTCCAAAATACGAAGTAAAGGAAACTTTCCTCCTAAGCAAGTAAACAAGGTAGGTTAAAGGAATGGGACAACTAATAAAATTACAGGATTATGTTTCTCGATATGAGCAGGATATTTTTTCATACCCAACACGCTTTGTTCGCTTAAAAAAACAGCAATGGGAAAAAACTCAACAATCCTGGGAGCAAGCAACCAGTTCGGAGGCAACTCTGGAGGAGCCAAGCTTGCCCGATTGGTATGAAGAAGAAAAAGAACCATTTTTCAATAAGATTAAGGGGTTTTTAAGAAGAGGGAAGCAGGAAAATGATCCGGTAGAGGAGGAATTGCCCGACGAACATGAACCTTCCTCTCTTTCATTTTCTCCCTCTATTACTTATTATCCAAACTCCCTTGAAGAGTTGAAGCACCATTTTTTAGATCAACTTTTTAGTTTTCAAATGAAATGGGCGAGCACCACCTTAACCGAAAAGTCATTTGTGAACAATAGCTTTTATTTTGATAACCGACTTAAATATTTTCTACAACGGTTTCCTGATACGTATCTCGTGCTGTACAATCCGATTTTTCTTCTCAAAAAAGCACCGGTGGAGGTAGAGCCAATTCTTATCACTCCAACAGATGTTTGGTGCATATCTTTTTTGGAAAAGGAAGATATGGCTGTCTTTGTTGGTTCGAATGAGCGCTTCTGGCTTAAGCGTAACCAACAGCAGGAAGAAAAAGTCTTGAACCCATTGTTAGCCTTAAATCGAACGGAAAAGATTGTAAAGAGAATTCTTAAGATGTATGAGATCGATCTGCCGATTCGAAAGATTGTACTAACTCGAAATGGCTATTTAGATTACCCATCAGCTCCGTATGATACGACATTTATTGAACGAAGAAAGAATGACAAATGGTTTCAACAAATGAGAGGCAATCGCTCTCCTTTAAAGCTAGTCCAGCTTAAAGCAGCCCAAGCTCTGTTACAGTATTGTCAAACCACAAGTATAAGGAGGCTTGAGTGGGAGAGTGAGATTGAACAAGAGTGAGGAAGAAGGGATGAAACAACTTTATTTTATTATTAACCCTCAAGCGAAGAGTGGTTCCTCTATGAAGATTTGGGACGACATTAGGAAGGAGCTTGAACTCCGAAATATTCCATTCAATGCATTGTTTACAGAGCATCGAGGACATGCAACCATGTTAGCTCAATCGATAGGTCGTAAACAAGGTGGAGAGGATGCAATCATAATCGTTGTTGGT
>DLCS01000056.1:0-1643 GCA_002480735.1 Bacillaceae bacterium UBA7792
ACATGTTTTTGGATGAAGATTTTCTTTGTGAAGTGCTGGATGGTGAAATCATTTCAATGTCCCCGTCACCAACCCCAAAACATCAGGATGTCGTAGATGAACTAACTGCTGAATTTAAGATGTTTCTTAGAGGCAAAGAGTGTATGGCATTTTCTTCTCCGATTGATGTTTGTTTATTTGCGGAGCATGAAATGAAGTACGAAGAAATTAAAGATTGGGTTCAGCCCGATTTAATCGTTGTCTGTGACCGTAGTAAAATAGGGGAAAAGAATATTATTGGAGCACCCGATCTTGTCATCGAAGTGTTGTCCCCTTCTACCACAAAAAACGACCGCTTAATAAAGTACAAGAATTATGAAAAAGCCGGGGTAAGAGAATATTGGATTGTTGATCCGTATCATATGTCCGTTGAGGTATATGAATTGAATAAAAATAGTTTTGATCGGACAGGGATATATCTTAAAGAGGACAACCTGAACGTAGGAATTCTAGAAGGATTTAGCATCAACTTGGGGAATATCTTTAAGGATTAATTTACACAACATGAACGGACCTAAAATATTTGGGACCTATATAGCAGGAATTTCTCACAAAAAAGAATTTCCTGCTATATGTCTTGGGATAAGTCCAGAACTTTAGGTCTCGTAGATGATTTTCCCTGATAGGCTGAGATCATATCCGTGCAATTGTTCTAGCTGCTTACGGTAATCGAAGGAAGAGACGGATTCTTTGATGGTTTGAAGCAACTGTAAATTTTCCTTTGTTTTTAATACAACGAGATCGTATTGTTCTTTAATTAATGGGATGAAGTCGACATTGACCATTTTCGCGACATTCTCAATTCCAACTCCCACATCGGCTTGACCACTTGCTACAGCTGAAGCGATCGAAAAGTGGCTCGTCAGTTCCTTCTCATAGCCCTTGATGGAATCCCTTGAAATCCCATGTATGCGGAGCTGCTCATCGAGTAAGGCTCTGGCCCCAGAGCCTTTTTCACGATTGACAATTGTGACTTGTGCCCCCGCTAAATCCTCCCATTTTCTTATGTTCTTTGGATTGCCCTGTTGGACGTAAATCCCAGCATTCCGACAAACGAGATTGATCAGCATATAGGAATGGTTGACTAATATCCGTTTGACATAAGGAAGATTGTACTCGCCCGTATCGCCATCGAATAAGTGTACACTGACCACATCGCAGTCTCCGTTATACATGGAAATCAAGCTATTTAAGCTACCCTCATATAATCTTAATGGCGTTAAATCAGTGTTTTTTTCAATATACTTGCTTAAAATATCTAGTACGATGTCTTGTCCACTAATGATAATTTGCTTTTTATTATTTTTATCAATGCCTTGTTTTGCTTCTACAGATGGGTAAGTCTGATCGGAAACAGCCGTTTTCCCTTTTGATTTATATCTTTCAAGATCCTCGTGCTCAACTCTCATTTGCCTACCGACTCTAAAAGCGACAAGATCACCTTTTTTGATTAGATCATAAACAGTCAATTTGGATATCTTCAATAATTGAGAAACCTCTTCAATAGTATATGACGAGTTATTATTCATACGATCACTCTCCATGTCTATTATAGCTTGAATTTGTTTTTTAAGTGAAATTTGAAAAAAATCCTTTAAAGATAA
>DLCS01000056.1:1808-3629 GCA_002480735.1 Bacillaceae bacterium UBA7792
AAAAAATCCTTTAAAGATAAAATTAATTATAATAAAATATAACTATTTTTAACGGGGTTTCAAACAATAAGGAGGTAGGATCATAAACGAATAAAATTTCAAAAAAAAATTATACTGGAGGCTTGTATGGCACAAAAGGAAAGCTTATTAAAAAAGGGAAATAAATCCTCTTTGATAGCTGCTATCGTCAATACGATTATCGCGATTGTAAAGGGAATTGCTTATTTTATGACTGGGAATGTGGCGATGTTTGCCGAGACGATGCACTCCTTAGGGGATGCAGCGAATCAATTTTTTGTGTATATCGGTAGTGCATTAAGTAAAAAAATGCCCACGGATCGCTATCCGAATGGATTTGGACGGCTCGTAAACCTAGTCCTTTTGGGGGCAGTTCTCATAGTAGGGATTATGAGCTATGAAACCATTAAAGAGGGAATTGAGCACATCATTCATCCGATTGAATCTAGCGGAATTGTGATCAATCTTTCTGTCTTAGGTGTTGGTGCAGCATTGGAATCTTATGTCCTTTTTAAAGCGATGAAGGAAATTCTCCACGATACCCATACAGAAGCAAAAGGTTTTGCGATCTTAATAAAGAGCTTCGCTAAGCTTAGCAGTGCAAAGCCTGCTACAAAGCTTGTTTTTATGGAGGATTTTGTTGCGACCCTAGGTGGAGTCATTGCCATTATCGGAATTTTAATTTCTTATTTTCTTGGATTTCATGCGGCAGAAGGCATAGCCTCTGTCATGATAGGATTGATGATGTTCTATGTGGTAGGAAAGGTTTTCCTCGATAATGCGAAGGGTGTTCTTGGTGAAGCAGACGATGCATTAGAGGAGGAAATAGGGAATTTCATTATGACCTACCCGGAAATAAAGGACATTCAAACCATGTACGCTGTCAAAGAGGGCGAAGATTTCCACATTGAGATGAAGCTTGAAATCAACCCGGTGCTGACTGTTAGGGAGGCCACAAGAATTAAGGATGAGATCGAAGCGAAGATTTATGATGCATTTAAAGGAGTAACTGATGTCATCATTGAATTTGTTGTGGACGACGGGGTAATGAATTGGGGCAACAATAAGTGACATAGAATGGAAAAAGATATGGAAAATAGCCAAGGTAAGCAGTTTCTAAGTTTTTCGTACATAGATCAGGTATACTTATTCTGATTGCAAACGAACAATATGGATATAGATATCATATAGAAAGTTGGAATAAGTATGGCACAACCAAGCGTTATTTTTTTCGATATTGATGGGACTTTGCTTACAGATGAGAAAGTATTGCCTGCCTCTACAAAGGAGGCCATCTTTACCCTTAAATGTCTCGGTCATACCGTGGCGATCGCTACAGGAAGGGCCCCTTTTATGTTTAAGGACCTGCGACGGGAGCTCGAAATCGACACCTTTGTGAGCTATAACGGTCAGTATGTTGTTTTGAATGGGGAAGTCATTTACACAAATCCATTAAAGATGTCCCCACTCGTTCAATTAACAGAAGCGGCTCTATTGAATAACCATCCAGTGGTGTATATGGACCATGAAGATATGAAGGCGAATGTACCAGAGCATGACTATATAAATGAAAGCATCGGTTCACTCAAAATCAACCAATTTCCGACTCATGATCCGCTCTATTATGAGGGGCGTGAGCTTTATCAAACGCTACTTTTCTGTCCGGAGGGTGAGGAAAAGCAATATGAAGAGGCTTTTCCAGACTTTGACTTCGTTCGCTGGCATCCAGTTTCCTTGGATGTACTCCCAAAGGGTGGCTCGAAGGCAAATGGCATTGCCAAGGTTGTTGAAAAATTAGGCTTT
>DLCS01000056.1:3804-5185 GCA_002480735.1 Bacillaceae bacterium UBA7792
TTGTTGAAAAATTAGGCTTTCCAAAAGAAAGACAGTATGCTTTCGGTGATGGCTTGAATGATAAGCAGATGCTTTCAACCATTGAAAATAGTGTTGCGATGGGAAATGGGGAGGAAGAAATCAAACAGGTCGCCAAATATGTAACAAAGTCTGTTGAAGAGGATGGCATTCTTCATGGGCTGCAAATGGTTGGCTTGCTGCCTAAATAATTATGTTGAGATTATGAGTCAGTCCTCAGCTGGAGGGACTGGCTTTTTTTATAGGAAAATTGGCTTAAATTAAATCTTTAAAAATGTTCAAGTAAACACTATTGTGATATTATTTAACTATGCAAATCAAATGGTATTTTTGGGAAATCATTACTTAAAAAATACCTATTTTAACCAGAAGTAATGGGAGAATTATATGACCAAATATAGAAGCGTACTATCCCAGTTTAATAGAGATATTCCCCTCCTCCTTTGCCTGATGGGGCTTGTGTTCCTTACTTCGACCTATAAGTTGACGTTTATCTATGGGATTACGATTACCTTCGCCAGTATTTTCCTATTTTTGATCCTGAGGATTTATGGGCTTGCGACAAGCATAATTACGGGATTATTAACCTTTCTTTTCATTCCAAAGGAAATGAGCCATATTGCTTACCAAACTATTTTTTTATTAGAAATCGTGTTCGTAGGTTTGTTCTTTCTAAAGGGAAGAAAAGCAAAAATGTTCTATGTGGATGTGCTTTTTTGGGTGTTAATAGGTGGAGCCCTCCTGTTTTTTATGAACCGGGAATTTCTATCAGGCTATGCCCTCCCCTTTAAAGTCTGTAAAGATATTATTAATGCACTAGTGAATGTTCTCATAGCCGATATGCTCCTTGCCTATTTTCCATTTTATAAATTGTTAAAATCAAATCGACTGAGCAAGAATAACGTCTCTATCCACCAATTTTTGGCGCATATTACCTTATTATCTGCTCTGCTTCCTTTTTACGTTAGTGTCACAACGAATACAATTAATATTTACGAATCGATTTCAACGGATCTAGTTGAAGAGGCGAGAATGACCGCCACCCGAGTCGAAAAACAAATTCGTGCTTTAAAGCAAAATGGACTGGTAGATCCATCCGTATTAAGAAAAATTCTTTTCGAGAACGAGTCACAGGAATACGTGATGATCATTGAACAGAATAAAAGGGTTTTGGCAGCAACCAATGACCAAGAAGGGACTAGCTCAACAGTATTGGCTCAAAAATATCGGGCCAAGGAGATAAAAGAGCATTTTTATGAGTTTCTTCCGCTGGAAAATAAAGATATCCAGCCTATTGTTGGTCACTTATACACGCTTGCAAACAAAATAAACAATGGCAGGAAGAGGAATCGATCTTTATTCC
>DLCS01000056.1:5343-6352 GCA_002480735.1 Bacillaceae bacterium UBA7792
ATCTCCGTCAATATTTCAGCTAAACATTTTCAACAGGATTATCTTATTTCAATGGTCAAGAAAGCATTGAACGAATCAGGCTTGGCCCCGGAGTATTTGAAGCTTGAGATTACGGAAAGTGTCTTTATTCGAAATCCTGAACATGTGGCTGAAGTGATTCATCGGCTAAAAGGTATGGAAGTCCAGATTTCTATCGATGATTTTGGCAAGGGATATTCATCGCTATATCAGCTCTTGTACTTGCCAATCGATGAGATCAAAATTGATCGTCAGTTTATCAGGGATATCCATCAAAATGATAAACAGGCCCTTTTGGTAAAATCGATTTTGGAGTTAGCACGTGGATTGCAATTGAATGTGGTTGCAGAAGGTGTAGAAACAAAGCTAGAAAATGAAGTCTTGCTGCAAATGGGCTGCGACGAAATTCAAGGCTTCCTTTTCAGTCCTCCTTTGGCAAAGGAGGATATCATCAAATTACTGCAGGCAGAAAGAAATAGTATTTGAATAGAAAAAATCCCTCATCACAAATGGTGGTGAGGGATTTTTGTTAGACTTTAAATCTAGCAACATTCTCTTGTAATTCCTGTGCTAGGACACTTAAAGAATGAGCGGATGCGGAGATTTCTTCCATTGAGGCA
This sequence comes from Bacillaceae bacterium UBA7792, assembly GCA_002480735.1. GTDB lineage: Bacteria > Bacillota > Bacilli > Bacillales > Cytobacillaceae > Robertmurraya > Robertmurraya andreesenii. The sequence continues at coordinate 5,982 of DLCS01000056.1, forward strand.
TTCTGCTCCTCTGCCGATGCGGCAACCTGTTGCGTGTTTCCAGCAGATTGCTGTGAAATGGTTGCGATCTCAGACATTTTTTGGACCATATTATCTGTACTAGCATTTACTTCTTCGACTACAGCAGATACTTCTTGTGCTTGTACGGTTATGTTGGAGATAAACTCTGTGATTTCCTGGAATGATTTTCCTGTTTCATTGACTTTTTCGATTCCTGATTGAACAGATTGTGTTCCTTCCTCCATGGACATGGTCACATCATCGATTTCTTTTTGAATTTGTTCAATAAGAACCCGAATATTATCTGTCGCTTTGTTTGATTCCTCTGCTAGCTTTCTCACTTCATCCGCCACAACCGCAAAGCCTTTTCC
>DLCS01000264.1 GCA_002480735.1 Bacillaceae bacterium UBA7792
TATAAGGAAGACTTAGTCAAGCTTTACCATATGATAAAGGAGTAGATTGTTTAATAGTTCCGTGTGGATAAACTCCTTAATAACGGAAGATCATAAAATGCAGCTCTCTCTATTACAAGGGAGCTGCTTTTATTTTTTGGCTTTTTTGAATTTTTTAAATAAAGGTTTACAAATATAGGAAACTACTATAATATGGAATTGGGATTGCAATCACCAAAAAATGGAGGTTATGTAAAAGAATGTTTAAAAAGTTGTTTGTCGGCTTTACTGTGATGTTGTCGATCTTTGTATTTGGATTTGTTGAAAGAGGCGAAGCCGCGGCAAGTATCTCACCTTCCACTCAGACAATATATGGTTCTCAAGTTTACGCAAATTGGACCTTCTCTTGGACTGGGACACCGCCATTTAAAGTATTATTCAGGTCAGATAGTAGTAGTCCGTATGAAGTAATAAATGCTAGTAGCAACAGCAACTCAATGTCATATTCATATAAATATAGTTCCAGTGAGGCATATAAAAAATATACTCCTGGACTTCTAGTTGAGGATACCAATGGTCATCTTCATGTTGCAAGCGCCACCGTTTATAAATACCTAACAAAGCCTTAAAACTATAAAAATACCAATTTGTTATGATATAAGTTGTCCACCTAAGGCGAATTTAGGTGGACAGCTTTCATAGGGAGGCAAATCGTCTATGGGTATAATTCATTTAAAGAACGTACAGGTTGAATACAATGGTTTTAACACCATACATGCTCTTCAGGATGTTTCTTTATCCATCGAAAAAGGCGAATGGATTACCATTTTGGGCCCATCTGGATCAGGGAAAACAACCCTGTTAAATGTTATTGGAGGAATGGAACGTTCTTCTTCCGGCGAGGTGGAAGTAGTCGGTATCCAGCTAGATAAGCTTTCTGATGATAGTCTTCAGGATTTTCGCCGAGAGAAAATCGGCTATATATTTCAGCATTATCGGCTCTTCGACCAATTCACCGTTCTTGAGAATGTAATGCTCCCTCAATGGCCTTATATGTCGAAAAAGGAAAATGAAGAAAGAGCTACTGCAATGTTGTCAAAGTTGCATATGTCCCACCGACTCTACCATTTGCCTGGAGAGTTGTCGGGAGGAGAAAAACAGCGTACCGCAATTGCAAGAGCGATGGTACATTCTCCAGAAATATTACTATGCGATGAGCCAACAGGAAATTTAGATCGGGAGAATAGAGATAATGTTTTATCTTGTTTAGAAGGCCTACATCAAGAGGGTATGACTATCTTAATTGTAACTCATGATGAGGAGATAGCGAAATATGGCGACCGAGTTCTATTTTTGCGGGACGGAATTTTGAAAGAGAGGGTTGAAGCATGAAGAGCTTAATATTCCGCCAATTTCGTCATCATAAAGGGGCTTCCTTATTATACATACTCGCTTTTATTCTTATTTTTATTTTGACCCCCTTTGCGATGGCTTTTATGGAAAACTCGCAAAAACAAGTGGAGTCCGATATTACCTTTTATGGGCGTGGTAGCTATGATTTACTTGTTCGCCCTCTCGGAATTGAGAGGCAAATAGAAGAAAAAAAAGGAATCGTTCCAGAAAATTACCTCGGCTTTGGTAACGGTGGCATTTCAATCAGTCAGTGGAAAGAGATTCAGGAGCGCTCTGATATTGAGATTGCCGCTCCAGTTGCTTCCCTTGGTTATTTTACTGGAATCCAGTCAAATATCGGATTCCCAATGCCTGAAACATCCACAAGATATGCAGCCCAATATGAAACGACTGACGGAATCAATCATTATCCCATCAGTGAAAAGTATGTCTGCGCAATGCTAGAGACGGCCGGCACTCTCCCTCCAGCATATAAGAGACTTTATCCAAAGTTTGAGATTATATATTCTGAAAGTCTTTCAAATCTATGTACTGGACAAGCTATCCAATTTCCGCTGCCAGTCACCTATCATTTGCTAGTCGGAATTGATCCAGTCGAAGAAGAGAAGCTAACTGGAATCGTCTTTGACGGGATTGACGAAGAGAATCCGAAAACTGGATATGGAGCAATGAACCAGTCTGCCTATCCCAATTCTACACTCATACCGGTACTGGATTCCAAAGCCGCAACAGTATCAATTAATCTTAATATATCCATGGATCAATTAGATATAGGCCCTGAAGATACAAAAAATTACCGGGATGAACTCGAACTATTAGATGAATATAATCCAAATGATGTCAACTATGTAACTTTCGAGGATTTATGGAACAGGAGTGAAGATGCCTATAATGATTTTCTTTCCGAAATCAAACAATTACCGCCCGTTCATTCAAAAGAACTTACCATCGACATGGGGCCAATGCTAAATCCTTTTAATCAGGATAAGGCGATTATGTTAAATGAAGAGGGTGAGATGAGCGAATTAAATGCGGGAAATGGCTATGTTCAACGAATGGAATTCAATTATACATCGCAATATTATCGGGCTGGTCAACCTCAGTATGTACAGAAAAACGGAAAACTAGCGATCAAGAAACTCGGTGAGGAAAATGGAGTACCCCTCTATAGGGAAGTAGAAAAAGTCGGGATGACTTTAACAGAATCCCTTGAACACAATAAACCAGTTTGGATAATCGACCCAGTTGGTGAGTTCGACCCAGGAAAACGAAAGGATAGTCTAGCATCTAGCCCTCTTGGAATTTATCAACATGCACCCGTTACATACGAGGACAAAGACGGAAAAGTTAAGACTATGCACGCGACTACTCTTCCAGGGAGCTTTGTCACACCTGCCACATCAGGTGTAACAAACATTCGTTCAGCAGCATTAATCAAAGGGGATAAACCCATTGATGCAATTCGTGTAAAAGTAGCCGGAATTAACGGCTATACTAAAAAGGCAGCTGAAAAAATTGAAAGGATAGCAAGTGAGCTAGAGGAAATGGGTCTTCATGTCTCTATTGTTGCTGGTGCATCTCCGCAGAGCTTGGATGTTGACGTAGAAGGACTTGGTATCGTAACCGAGTCTTGGACGACACTCGGCGCATCTGGCGCCCTAGTATCCCAATGGGATTTAACCAACATGATTCTTAGCATTGCTTTTTTCTTTGTGGCTGCCACTTATGTAATTAATCGAGTACAATTTTGGCAGGTGTCAAAAGAAAATGAACTTAGAACCCTTAGTTTTCTTGGTTGGAATCGAAGATATATTTTGAAACTGTTGAGAATGGAGATCCTATTTTTAACAGCTATTGCGTGGGCTATTTCATTAGCAGGAATGATCGCATTTCAAGTGTTACAGGATGCCCCTAGTTCAATTTATGTTTGGCATACGGGATTAACAATCACTACTTTCCTATTTTTATCGGTCTTCGTGGGAAAGAACCGCAATCTCAGAAAATCATATAGAAAAAGCCCAAAAATCGGAAAAGGGCTGCTCCTAAAAAATTTAAAGTTTTATAGTAGGTATATACGTTCTCCATTTATTCAGCTTATTTTTGTAAGTGGATTATCTACCTATGTGTATTTATCGCTAACTGAAACTGTTCAACAAACGAGTGTGACAATACTAGGTGAATATGTGAATATACAATCGAGTAGCTGGCATATTCTTCTGATTTTGAGCGCATATATACTTGCTATATTTACCCTTGGTGAAGGGTTTGCTTCCTTATTTACTGCAAGACAACAAGAGATTGGCATCTTTCGATCAATAGGTTGGAAGACCCGACATATACTATTCTTTTACTTGCGAGAAATTACTTTATGGTCAGGGTGTTCCATTTTAATTGGCAACGCATTATGCATCATTTTATTCTCTTCACTATTCGGCATGAATGTTTCAATGTGGACGGTCAGCTTTGTGTCAGCTACAGGCTTCTTTTTAGTAGTTGTCCTTTTTGCAGTAATCAATCTTGTTTTCTTCTTAAAGAAAGATTTATCGTCTACTCTGCACTTAAGAAGAAAAAGTCCTTTAAAAAAAGCTGCATAGAGGTTCCATTAGCTTTATGAAGTAAACAGTATCTTGATTATCGATTCATAATTTGATTATTCTTCTACTAAATTTGTAGAAGGATTAACCCTTAGGAAATAACTGTAGGAAAGCGTTTGGATAGCCCAAACGCTTTCTTTATGCTTTATAAAGCCAACAATAAAATCGCTTCCGTCCCCCACTTATTCTCTTCTTCAACAAAAAGCTTCCAACATTTTATATTCCTATCTCCTGCATTTTTGCCATGACTTTTTTCATCCGGTCATCAATATCTGAGCCATCGAATTTCTTAAACCGCATTTCACTCACGATTTTTCCGTCGCGCATAAACATAATACGCTCAGTCCTGGCTGCAATCTTTGCGTCGTGAGTTACAAGCATAAACGCAGTACCTTCTGCATTAATTTCAGAAATGATATCCATAATTTCCTGTGCGGATTTTGAGTTAAGTGCCCCAGTCGGCTCGTCACCGAAAATAACCTTAGGATTGCTAATAAGAGCACGACATATTCCTGCACGCTGGAGCTGTCCCCCTGATACCTGGGTAATATCACGCTTTTCCAGTTCTGCAATACCAACCCTTTCCATAAGTGCCCTTGCTTTTTTGGTAATCTTCGTAGCACTTTTTCTGTTATCCCGCATGGAAGGGAGAATGATGTTATCGAGAATATTCAGGTTTTTAAGCAAAGTCGGCTGCTGAAAAACAAAACCCATTTTTGTTCTGCGTATGTCGGCGAGCTCCTTTTCACTAAAGGTTGATAGATCCTTGCCTTCAAAAAAAACCTTGCCGCTGTCAATGACGTCCATTCCACTCACTGCATACATAAGTGTCGATTTCCCTGAGCCCGAAGGTCCCATAATTGAAACGAATTCTCCCTCGTTTATTTCAACAGACACTCCGTCAAGAACCTTGCGTTTTTCATTGCCCTCTCCGAAGGATTTTTCTATATTTTCACAGATAATCATCTTCTTCATGGTCTACTCCTTTATATTTTCGGATATTTTTATTTTTCCCGCACTCGATGTGCCGATTATAGTTGCGATTAGAACTGAGCCTATCATCATCAATGGACATAATAGATACGCATTAAGTGGATGAACAGTAAAATTAAATGATGACGCTCCAAATGATGAGATAACGGCGCCTGCAAGTGCCTCTCCGAGAGTATTAGCTAGAAACGTGCCGAGAATAATTCCGATAATGAGAACGAATACCGCTCTTGACATATACTGCGCCATAATATCCGAGTTTGTAAAACCGAGCGATTTCATTACTGAAATGGGGTATCTGTCCTTTGCGATAAGCATTTTCATAAACAACACTGTCATCAGCACACACATAAGGAGAGCTCCTACAAGTGCTACACTTGAAACTTTCTTAATAGCACTGATGGTCGTTCCGAATGTTTGATAAATATATTCCTCGATGCCTGAAACCTTGGCAAAATGAAATCTATCTGCATACTCCGTAACCTTTTTTTCGACTTCCGATTGATTAGACAACGTTCCATAAAATACGTTCCACATACTATCTGTAGAATCATCTAAGAATGCTGCCTTCGCTGTTTTCCCACCATTGGTAATATCTGAATAAATGCCACTCACTGTTAAACTTTTCATTTCACCTTGGACGATAAGGATAATAGTATCACCCACTTTTTTGTGAAGCTCCTCCGCATTAAGAACAGAAAGGGCCATTTCATCCTGGGCTACCGGCGCCCTACCTTGCGCATATTCTACTGGGAAAACGGTATGGTCGCCCAACTCTATTTTTAGACTCTCTTCCACTCCGTCATTTGTCATTGTTGTAAATTTTTTTGTCGTCAAAACCGTATAATTCGTAATATCTTTATCACGCTCTAGCGTTTCGAGCACAGCTGTTACATGCTGAATATGTTGGTCCCCTTGTGGGATATCTATGCGGATGTCACTATTGCCAATCCCCATATACGTGATAAATTTTTTGGAGGAAATGGTATTGTATAAATTTTGAGGTACAATAATGATAAATGTTGCTAATAGTAAGACAGTAAGCATCGTCGCATATAATCTTTTACGGGATAGTACATCCTTCACGCCCAAAAAGAGATTGATAGGAAGCCTTTTATTGGTGCTAATTTTTAGCCACCTCGCATGTCTTGCTTTACTTTGCACCGCTCCAAATCGGATAGCCTGAACAGCCGAAAGCTTACGAAACTGTTTCAAAACAAATTGTACATAAATCAGAATGGAAGCAAATACTATCACAAGACCTATAATAGTGAACAGCCAGATAAGTGCCGTATTGGCTGTATCCCCCATATAAAGACGGATATTTGCTAAAAGAATATCCCTTACCATAAATGAAAAGGTAAAGCCAAGTACACAGCCCAAGGCCGCTATCACACCGTATTTTGCAAGATACATTTTCTGTATATCGGCAACCCGTAAACCAATTGCCTTCATTACACCAATTTCACGATAATCCTCTTCCATTTTAGTTAGCAATGTAAAACGGATACACATCAATGCAATGACCACCACTAGCACGCTGATTAATAAAATAACAGCGATCATCAAACCATCTGATAGGGCATTTAGCATTTTAAAGAGCGGCCACGTAATCGTAGGTCCGTTCGCTTCTAAATCAGCACGTTGATAGGCCTCTTCAAAGCTTCTCAAATCAGCCAAATCTTTCAAACGAAACTCTATTAAATATTCAATAGTGCCAACTGCCTTAATGGCTGCATAGTCCTCTTCACTAACGAGAAATCGTTTAGACGACGCTAGCATAGAATTCATTTGTGAATCCCTTAAAAAACCTGCAACTGTAAATGGCTTATTATGGATCATTACTGTATCACCAAGCTTGGCTGTGCCGTCCCTCATATAGCCTACAGGTACGTAAATATCTCCTTTTTCCACTTCAATCACACGGCCATCAAGGTCTAGTAAAAAATCAAACTTCTCACTTTGGGTGGTAAACCCATTGTCCTGTACATTTTGTGCAAGTGTGTTGCCTGCAATGTTTATCTTGGCACCATCTACATTGAGAAATTCATTTATCTGAAATTCATCCACCTGCTCATTGCGCTCCGCAAAATGAATGAGACGCTCTTGATCGATAGTACCCGAATGCATTTGAAGAAAA
>DLCS01000042.1:0-9511 GCA_002480735.1 Bacillaceae bacterium UBA7792
AGTCCATTCCTTCATTGATTCTTTTTCCTCTTCTTATTGTTTTGCCGTTGTGCTTCAGTTAACGGTTCATTCGATAATTCCTCATTAAAACCTGCCCCTTTGCCCTGAGCACTGGCAGCATTCATTCCTGGAATGACATGATTGGCCTTGCGTTTAACCATTTTTTTCACCTCCAACCATTACTTTTTCCATTCGTTGAAATGTCATACAAACAATAGCCTCCCGATTTTTCTAGACAAAGTCTTTCACTTTACTAGAATAACTTTGCTGCCAAACATAAAATTCATTTTACCCCATGCATATGATTTAATTACACAGTTTTAAGTTTTTTTGGCAAAAATACAATAATAGAATAAGTAAAACTTATCAAAAACAATAACTTTCTTGTTATTTACTTATATAAAAGACTGTATTAATATAAGATTGTAAGAAAAGTTCGGATGGGAGTAAATATTCAAACTTTTCGACTGGTATTTGATGTAGAGGGGGAAATTCATATGTCAAAAAACGATGTTTATAGCGCACGCAAGTCTTTTGAAGTAAATGGCAAACGCTATAACTACTACAATTTGGCTGCTCTTGAGGAAGCAGGCATTGGTAAGGTTTCAAAACTACCATATTCGATTAAAGTTTTACTAGAATCGGTGCTTCGTCAATACGATGGCCGCGTCATTACAAAGGAACATGTTGAAAATCTAGCAAAATGGGGAACAGACGAGGTTAAAGAAGTGGACGTTCCATTCAAGCCTTCTCGTGTTATTCTCCAAGACTTCACAGGTGTGCCAGCGGTTGTTGATTTAGCATCCCTACGCAAGGCCATGGCTGACCTAGGTGGAGACCCTGATAAAATTAATCCAGAAAAGCCTGTTGATCTTGTCATCGACCACTCTGTTCAGGTTGACCAATACGGAACAGCGAATGCTTTACAAGCCAACATGGATCTTGAATTCGAAAGAAATGCTGAGCGTTATCAGTTCTTAAGCTGGGCGCAAAAAGCATTTGATAACTATCGTGCCGTTCCACCAGCAACAGGTATCGTGCACCAGGTAAACCTTGAGTTTCTTGCCAGCGTTGTTCACGCAGTGGAAGGCGAAAATGGGGAATTTGAAGCATTCCCAGATTCACTTGTTGGAACCGACTCACATACAACCATGATTAACGGTATCGGTGTTCTAGGTTGGGGTGTTGGTGGGATTGAAGCAGAAGCTGGAATGCTTGGCCAGCCTTCATACTTCCCAGTTCCAGAGGTAGTTGGTGTTAAGCTTACTGGTGAGCTTCCAAACGGAGCAACCGCTACAGACCTTGCGTTAAAAGTAACTCAAGTTCTTCGTAAGCATGGGGTTGTTGGTAAATTTGTTGAGTTCTTCGGACCTGGTGTTGTTTCACTACCACTTGCAGACCGTGCAACAGTGGCAAACATGGCGCCTGAATACGGGGCTACTTGTGGCTTCTTCCCAGTAGATGGAGAATCTCTAGACTATATGCGTTTAACAGGTCGTTCTGAAGAGCAAGTACAAATCGTTGAGGCATACTGCAAAGCAAACGGATTATTCTTCGATCCGAACTTAGAGCCTGTTTACACAGATGTTATTGAAATTAACTTAGATGAAATCGAAGCAAACCTTTCTGGTCCTAAGCGTCCTCAAGACTTGATTCCACTTTCTCAAATGAAGGCGGAATTCAATAAGGCGTTAACAGCACCACAAGGAAACCAAGGCTTTGGTCTTGAAGCATCTGAAATTGAAAAAGAAGCAACGGTTAACTTCGAAAATGGCGATACTGTCACGATGAAGACAGGTGCGATTGCGATCGCAGCGATTACAAGCTGTACGAACACATCTAACCCATATGTTCTTGTTGCTGCAGGACTCGTTGCGAAGAAAGCAGTAGAGCTTGGAATGGAAGTTCCGAAATTTGTGAAGACTTCCTTGGCACCAGGTTCAAAGGTTGTAACTGGATATCTACGTGACTCTGGCTTACTTCCTTATCTTGAAAAAATTGGATACAACCTTGTTGGTTACGGTTGTACAACATGTATCGGAAACTCTGGTCCATTAAAGCCAGAAATTGAAAAAGCTATTGCTGAAAGCGATCTATTAGTGACTTCCGTTCTTTCCGGTAACCGTAACTTTGAAGGACGTATTCATCCGCTTGTTAAAGCAAACTATCTTGCTTCACCACCACTAGTGGTTGCATACTCTTTAGCTGGTACAGTGGATATCGACCTTCAAAATGAGCCAATCGGAAAAGACAAGGATGGCAACGATGTACTCTTTAAGGATATTTGGCCATCAACTGCAGAAGTAAATGAAGTTGTACAACGCACAGTTACACCTGAGCTTTTTAAAGCAGAATATGAAAATGTATTCAGCGATAATGAGCGCTGGAACGAAATCAAGACAAGCAATGAACCATTATATTCATTCGATGATAAATCAACTTACATTCAAAACCCGCCATTCTTTGAAGGCCTTAAGCCAGACCCAGATGAGGTGAAGCCTTTATCAGGTCTACGTGTGGTAGGTAAGTTTGGAGACTCTGTCACAACAGATCATATTTCTCCTGCTGGTGCCATCGGCAAGGACACTCCTGCTGGTAAGTACCTACGTGAAAATGGCGTTGAAATCCGTGACTTTAACTCTTACGGTTCTCGTCGTGGTAACCATGAGGTTATGATGCGCGGAACATTTGCAAATATCCGTATTCGTAACCAAATAGCACCAGGCACTGAAGGTGGTTATACAACCCACTGGCCAACTGGTGAAGTCACTTCTATCTATGATGCTTGCATGAAGTACAAGGAAGAAGGAACAGGCTTAGTTGTTCTTGCTGGTAAAGATTACGGAATGGGATCTTCACGTGACTGGGCAGCAAAAGGAACAAACCTTTTAGGCATTAAGACAGTTATCGCTGAAAGCTTCGAGCGTATTCACCGTTCTAACCTTGCTTTAATGGGTGTTCTTCCACTTCAATTCAAGGAAGGCGAAAATGCTGAAGTCCTTGGCTTAACGGGCAAAGAAATCATTGATGTTCAAATCGATGAGAACGTGAAGCCGCGTCAGCTTGTTAAAGTGACAGCTACTGACGAAAACGGCAATAAGAAGGAATTTGAAGTTGTTGTTCGCTTCGATTCTGAAATCGAAATTGACTACTACCGTCACGGTGGAATTCTACAAATGGTTCTACGTGAAAAACTAGCAAACTAATAAATTAGAAAAGGCATCTGTCACGGCGATAGATGCCTTTTCTGTTTGAAATTATATGGGTTTATTGCCGATTATGTAGGTGCCTGGTCTTTATGTTTCCTTTTACGACTTTTCTAGAAAAGTACCTTGTTAAATCATTATGAACTTTTCTCAGTACGTATTTATAACCTTTCCAGAAAAGGTTATATTAAGACAAGAATCGTTTTCTACATCTAGGAGGTTTTTGATGGTTAAAAAAATTCTCGGTACTGTTCTAATATTGGCTTTGCTATCAGTCGCAGTAGTCCAAGCGATTGAAAAGGATAGAAGCGAAGACAAAATTATTACCCAACCTGCAACGAAAAATATTTCTGTTGAAAAAATGTCAGGTATAAAAGTCGGTTTGAAGGCACCTGATTTCGAATTAGAGACACTTGAAGGTAAGAAAGTAAAACTCTCTGACTTTGAAGGCAAGAAAGTTATGCTCAATTTTTGGGCGACCTGGTGTCCTCCTTGTAAGGCGGAGATGCCGCATATGCAGAAATTTTACGAGGAAGCGGGAGATAAAATTCAAATCCTCGCTGTTAACATTGATCCAAAAAATAATGTCGCAGGATTTGCAGAGGAGATGAATTTACATTTTCCCATTTTGTTAGACAAAGATGATAAAGTCATGAAGATGTATCAAATTCTTTCGATTCCTACCACATATTTTATTGATAAAGATGGAATTATTCAAAACAAATTTATTGGGGCCATGTCACTCGACAAGATGAGGGAATTCTTTGAAAATCAGTAGACCTTTGGATTGATTCCAGAGGTTTTTTTGTCTTCCTGGCATATAATGGATTAGTCTCATGCTCCTTTAACAAAAAAAGTTTAAATTAAATAAATATCGGGTAAATTTTCAAAAAGTTGTAATAATTTAAACACAAAATGGAGATAATGACTGTTACAATAGTGTTAAGGAAGGTGAGCCAAATGAGAAAGCCAAGAAAACGTTCATTTTCAGAACTCGTATTAGAGAATAAGCGTCAGCTTTTACAGGACCAGGAAGCTCTTGAAAAAATTGAAGAGCGTCTTGAAAAGAAGCGTTTGGGACAAGCGAGATAAGATAGATTTTTTACTCATGAATCCTTCTAAATTGGGTGATACTTTTATTAGGAGGGATTACACATGAGTAAAGAAAAAGAAGTAAGAAGAAGTTCCAATCATTTTGCTCCAAACCACATCGGTATGCAGCCAAGGGGCTTTGGTGGCAATAAGGGCAAGAAGATGCAGGATACATCTGGAGAACATGCTCAGGTGATTCAAACAAAGGGAGAATAGTTGACCCGTTTTTCTAAATTGATTTGCTATGACTCGCCAATTTATTAGGCGAGTTTTCTTTAATGAAAGTTGTTTACATAATATAATTATCTATAACTAAAGAATTTAATTTTTTCCATTATATTTTTACTGAAAAGATACAAACTATGGCTGTAACTATTATGATTTTGGGAGGAAGTACGATGCCTTATAACAATCAACCAAAACCAGATGATCGCAGCGATAACGTAGAGAAACTTCAAGAGATGGTTCATAATACGATTGAAAATATGGAAGCTGCAGAAGAAACGATGGAGTTTGCCAATGAAAAGGATCGGGCAGATATTGCGGCAAAGAACGAACGAAGACGTGACGCAATTGAAGGCATGAGAGCAGAAATTAAAGACGAATATCGTGCTCAGCAGGAAGAATAAAGAATGGGACCTGATCGATGGATCAGGTCTTATTTTAATATTGGCAAGAAAAATATGATAGAATAGGACATGAAATTTATGATAAAGAAGTGATTAACATGTCTCAAAGGGAAGCCCGTCAACCAAATTTACATATAGATATTTCTGAATGGGAAAAGGAAATCAAGGAAAAAGGATACATTCGGGACGATACAGAGCTACTAAAGGCGATTAAAGCTTTAAACGAGGATGAGGACCAAAAACTCCTTTCGACTCTTTTATCATTAGCGGCACTTTCAAGAAGTGGAAAGGAAGCAAGAGCGGATTCCCTCGTTCATGCCTGGATGGACAAAGCCTATGCTTTGAATCCAAACAACCCTCGAGCTAAAGCGTTTCTTGCTCAGCATATTTGGAAAACAAAAGAAGATTTATTAAAATCCATTGAATTCCCAATTATTCGAGAAACAGACAACCGACAGCTCAAGAAGAAAACGGCCGAGGAAATCATCGCAAAATGCGAACAGCTGCTCAGGGATTATGAAGACGAGCTTGATGAGCTTGAAGATGCCCTGAAAAATGTGAGAGACATCAAAGAGGAGAAACTTATTGAAAAATATCGACTCCTTTTGAACTTACTTGAGATGGTGATGGAGAGCATTGCAGGTGTACGGAAGTCAGCGGCTGAGTTCGAACAAACAATTTCCGGAGCCTTTCATAATACAACCTATTACTATGATATGAAGGCACATCTTGAAAACATTGAAAGGGTGAAGGAAGATTGGTCGGAAGTGTTTCAAAATACAACGACCGAAAAAGAGAATAGTCCTTTAACTGAATTAGATGCCATGATCGGTCTCGGCTTCGTCAAAGAACGGGTAAAATCGCTCTATCAATTCCTGAAATACCAAAAGACCCGCAAGAATTTAGGCTTTGAAACGAAGGATGAGCTAAGTCTTAATATGATTTTGACAGGGAACCCCGGAACTGGGAAAACAACATTAGTACGATTATTAGCAAAGATTTACCATGAATTAGGTGTATTACCTCGTAAGGACGTAGTTGAGACGGATCGTTCTCAGCTTATTGGCTCTTTTGTCGGACAAACAGAGGAGAATGTTCGAAGGATTGTTGAAAAAGCACTTGGGGGCGTATTGTTTATTGATGAAGCCTATAGCTTAAAAAGAGAAGGGCAATCAGGCACTGATTATGGGCAAACGGCTATTGATACACTTGTATCCTTAATGACAGGAAACGAGTTTGGGGGTCAATTTGCCGTTGTATTGGCCGGATATCCCGACGAAATGAGAAGCTTTTTGGATGCAAATCCTGGACTTAGAAGTCGTTTTCCACAATCCAATTTTATGGAGCTTGAGGATTATACCGATGATGAATTAATCAAGATTGCTACACAGTTCGCACTGGAAAACGACTATTTGTTAACAGAGGGGGCAAAAATTGAGCTCCGAAAAAGGCTGGAAAAGGAACGAGTGGATGATACCTTTGGAAATGCGAGAACCGTGCGCAACATCGTCTTGGATGCTATTTTTAAAAAAGGCTCACAGACTAGCAAGGACAATAATATTTTAGATTATACGGTCCTTGAACAAGGGGATTTTGAAGTCGATGAGGACGTTGATCATGAAAGTGCGATTGAGAAGCTTGATGCACTGATTGGATTAGACAAGGTTAAAGCAGAGGTAAAACGACTGATTTCCTTTGTAAAAGTACAGCAAATGCGCAGAGAGAATCATTTGCCAGTTCTTCCGCTCCAGCTACACTCAGTATTCATGGGAAACCCTGGAACAGGAAAAACAACGGTTGCCAAAATCTATGCAGACGCCTTAAAAGAGTGCGGAATTTTGAAAAGAGGCCATCTAATAGTGACGAGCCGTGCTGATTTCGTGGCCGCTTATGTTGGACAAACAGCCATCAAAACAAAGAAAAAAATACGTGAAGCCCTCGGTGGAGTGCTGTTCATTGATGAAGCATACTCCCTTCTAAGTCAATCATCAGGGGATTTTGGCAAGGAGGTCATCGACACCCTCGTTGATGAAATGACAAAGCATAATGAGAACCTCGTCATTATCCTCGCTGGCTATCCTAAAGAAATCGAGGAGCTCCTTTCCAGTAATCCTGGATTGAAATCACGTTTTAAGAAGTTCTTCGAGTTCCATGATTACTCGATCAACGAAATCATAGAAATTATGAAACATTATGGATCTCATTATCAATATCATCTAACGGATGAGGCGAAGGTATTCCTAATAGAGGAGCTAGGGAAGATAACGATAATGGGAAATGGGCGCTTTGCCACAAACCTCATGGATGAAGCAATCCAGGCGCAAGCCTCAAGATTAATGGAGGAACCAAACGCACTGACCGATTTGAACAGGGCAACCGAGATCAACAAAGCAGATATAGAGAAGGCATTCATAAAAATGAGAAAAGGGGAAGCATAATGTTCGTTGCGACAAAAGAAATCGAAGTACGCTATGCGGAAACCGACCAAATGGGAGTGGTTTATCATGCCAATTATCTCGTCTGGATGGAGCTTGGCCGCACAGCATTGATTCAGGAGCTAGGGTTTAACTATGCGGAGATGGAGAAGGACGGGATCATTTCACCGGTCATGGATATTCAAGTTTCCTACAAGAAGCCGGTCCGTTATGGAGAAAAAGCAACGATTCGCACATGGATCGAGCACTATGATGGACTAAGAGTCGTTTACGGCTATGAGATTTTCACAGCGGACGGAGAATTATCTGTTACTGGTGAATCCAAGCATGTTTGTGTGAAGAAAGATAGCTTTAGACCGATATCCGTCAAGAAAAAATACCCTGACTGGCATGAAGCCTATGAAAAAGCAAAAAAACAATCGGTTGAAGCCTAACTTCAGGGAAGAGGTGTAAAGATGGCCTTTGGTATTAAGCGGGAGGACCTCCTTGCCTGGAAAAAGAAAATTGATAATGGTGAGATTGCTTTTTTGACACATTATTGGCTTGATGATCGCTTTCCTGGCTGTAATACCGTGACAAAAGTTGGGTGCAAGGATATGAATAAGCTGGTCGAGTGGGGCAAGCAATATGGCCTAAGGAGAGAGTGGATCCATATACGTAAGGATGGATATTCCCATTATGATCTTCTCGGTGATAAAGAGAAGGAAATTCTAGCAAAAGAAAAAATCAAAGCAGACGTGAGGTAAAACGTCTGCTTTAATATTGATAATAAAAGGGGATAACATTCATAAATGTAAAGATCATAGATAATAGGAAATTCCCCGTAATGGCTGGGAGCAGGCTTTTTGTATGTATTGTAAGGAGCCCTAAGAGCAAACCAATAACAAAGAATAAGAAGGAATACGAGAACGAATAACCAAATAAATAATAGGCGATTGCCCCAGACAGACTCGTAAAGAAGACTGCAGGTATTTTATCAATTACCGTGATGAATCGTGTTAGTAGAACCCCCCGAAAGAGAACCTCCACCAATGCAGCGTTCAAAGCTGAAAAGGCGACTGCTCTCCATAGTCCAATCCATTTTACAGGGAAAGATTCTATGAAAGAGAACAAGAATACGAGTAAAAGAAGAACTAAACCCATTATATAAAGTCTTTTTATTGATATCTCTCTATTGCCTCGTAGTTTAATAGATCCCCAATCCATCTTTATGCGAAAGTCGGAGAAGGTTGCCTTGAATTTATATAGCACATAGCCAATGATCAAAATCGGGAATAAAAGGAGAAGCCGATTGAGCAGAATGAGATTGGCATGTGAAAAAGGAAGCAAAAGCAGTAATCGATCCGCATAAATGAAAGCAAATAATCCACCAGAGAAGCTGACAATCGTCCACACAAAGACACGATTTGTTTCCGAAAGAAAGGCAATGGAAATCATCAGAAGAATGAGAATCATAAAGATAGGGGTGAACATTTGTAGTTGAAATAGCATCTGTATAAGTAAGAATATGGTTGCAAGAAAAAGCCCCATCCAAATATTTCTTTTATTTTCAATCACGATCGATTCTCACCCCTTGGCTTACGGATTATCGTTATTTTATCATGACAACAGAATTCTTGCTAAGATAACCATTTTTATAATAAAAGAGTGACGCACAATGCATCACTCTAAAGAAAAATTATAGTTTAAAATGTTCAATCGATTGTCTCAGTTCTTCTGTCAGTCCTTTTAGATTTTCAGAGATGGTCTGTAGCTCAAGAACCGCTTGTTTTTGTTCTTCTGATGTACTGGCAACCTCCTGAACTCCTGCAGTTGTCTGTTCCGAAATTGCGACAACACTGTCCACGGAGCTAGAGATAGATCGGCTGCTGGTGAATAATTTCTCACTGGCATAAGCGATTTCTTCAATGTCACTTGTTAGGTGATCAATAAACTTAAAGATATTGCGGAAGCTAGTTTCAGTTTCCTTTGTCATGTTTGCGCCTTCTAGCGCAGACTGTTTACCTTGATCCATATTGACAAGCGCTTTCTCCGAATCGTGCTGGATTTCTGTAATCAGACCCGAGATTTTTTCCACAGAGTTGCTACTTTGCTCCGCAAGCTTTTTGACCTCCTGCGCTACAACAGCAAAGCCTTTTCCATGCTCACC
>DLCS01000042.1:9622-10135 GCA_002480735.1 Bacillaceae bacterium UBA7792
TTTCCATGCTCACCAGCACGTGCCGCCTCAATCGATGCGTTAAGGGCAAGGAGATTGGTTTGCTCTGCAATGTCATAAATTAAAGTAGTAATATCATTGATTGCCTGAAGCTTTCGATGAAGCTCCTTCATTATATTCGTTGACTCTGCTGACTGGACCACGATGGTATCGATCTTTTTATTCATATTTTCCATGGATGATTGACCATCATGAATCACCGTTTTTGTATTCTTTGAGTGCTCGACTATTTTTTCAATCGTATCGGACATCGCTTGGACAAATTGATTATTATGCTCAACATTGCTAGAAATATTGACCATGTCTGCAGATAGTTGCTCTGAGCCCCTTGATACTTCTGCCATGGCGGAGGAAACCGTATCTGCTACTTGGGAGGATGCAGCCGCCTGATCGTTCAGTACTTTAGAATCCTTTTCCACTTCCCTTATTAAGCTAATAATGCGATTGGTCATGTCCCTTAAGCTATCAATCATCCGATTAACAGAAGAGAAGAGA
>DLCS01000042.1:10426-10723 GCA_002480735.1 Bacillaceae bacterium UBA7792
CTATTGATCGGGTTAATGAAATAGCTAGCAAAGAACCAGCTAATCACGATGGAAATCGCTAGTAAAATGACTACAATCACAATCTGGAAGATCAATAGCTTGGACAGAATAGCTGCGTTTTCTTTATCCGCTGTTTCTATACGATTATTCATATTTTGAGAAATCGTCTTCGTAAAAGAATTAACCTCATCCTTTGAAATCACAGAATAAATACGCCAACCAGTTGTTTCTTCCACATCTGCCACATAGGTAACTTGATCAATATCTAAATAGAAATTATTATCTTTTTTCTCCTAG
>DLCS01000091.1 GCA_002480735.1 Bacillaceae bacterium UBA7792
GGAGACGGGAGTTGCCCATGCCGCAAAGGATGGAGGCTTCGTGTCAGGGGATAGCTACTCGACGATTCGTCTCAGCGGCGGTAGACATGCTGTGGCAATTAGTGATGGGATGGGGAATGGCGAACGGGCCCATATCGAAAGCAAGGAAACCCTGAAGCTCCTTCAGAAGATTCTCCAATCAGGGATAGAGGAGAAAATCGCCATCAAATCCATCAATTCTATTCTATCATTGAGAACGACTGACGAAATATTTTCAACCTTGGATCTGGCGATGATCGATCTGCAAAATGCTACAGCCAAATTTTTGAAGATTGGCTCCACCCCAAGTTTTATTAAAAGAGGAACGAGTGTGAAGAAGGTACAGGCTAGCAATCTTCCTATTGGAATTTTACAGGAGGTGGAAGTGGAGGTTGTTAATGAGCAGCTCAAAGCGGGAGATTTACTCATTATGATGAGCGATGGTGTGTTCGAAGGGCCAAAGCATGTGGAAAATTATGATTTATGGATGAAACGGAAGATTAGTGAGCTAGCTACAGATGACCCGCAGGCGGTGGCTGATCTGATTATGGAAGAGGTCATTCGTTCCCGTTCGAATGCGATTGAGGATGATATGACCGTTGTGGTGACGAAAATCAAGCATAATACGCCAAAATGGGCGACAATTCCGATTAGTAAACAACGCAAAAAAGCCTAAACGATGGATCATTTCATAAATGTAATAAAAATTGCTTAAACTAATAATCTACCTTCATAGGTATATTTGCTCTTCTTCGTGACGAAAATGATAACAGTATGTGACGAGGAGGAGAAGATATGAATCCAGGTACTTTGAAACAAATTTTACTTATTACAGATGGTTGTTCAAATCAGGGGGAAGATCCCGTAGCCATGGCGGCTTTAGCCAGGGAAAGTGGAATTACGGTTAATGTCATTGGTGTGATGGAGCAGGATACGATCGATGAGCAAGGAATGAAGGAAATAGAAGGAATCGCCATGTCTGGTGGCGGAGTAAGCCAGGTGGTGTATGCGCAGAGCCTATCGCAAACGGTACAAATGGTCACGCGAAAAGCGATGACCCAAACCTTGCAAGGAGTGGTGAATCGGGAGCTTCAACAGATCTTAGGTGGATCCAAGACAGTCGAGGATTTACCACCGGAACAAAGAGGCGAAGTAATGGAAGTGGTCGATGAGCTTGGTGAGACAGTAAAGCTTGAGGTGTTGGTTCTTGTCGATACGAGCGCAAGCATGAAGCATAAGCTTCCAACCGTCAAGGAAGCGTTACTAGACTTATCTTTGAGCCTTAATGCCCGTTCAGGTAATAATCAATTTGGTGTCTTTGTATTTCCCGGGAAAAAGAATGATGTCGAAAAATTGCTAGATTGGACTCCCCATCTAGAATCCTTAACAAGTATTTTTCCAAAGCTTACAACAGGAGGGATTACTCCTACAGGTCCAGCGATTAGAGAGGCGCTAACTTATTTCAAGAAAAAACGTTCACTAAGGGGTCTGTTATCTCGTGATGATGAACAGTACTTTGAAGAATCTATGTAGGTTTGTCCCAGGAACGATCATTATCGGGAAATGGCATCAAAATCGATACACCATTTTAAAGGAATTAGGTTCAGGGGCAAACGGAATTGTTTATTTGGCACAATTTCATAATCAAAAGGTTGCAATCAAAATGAGTGATAACGGAATGTCAATCACATCTGAGGTCAATGTCCTCAAATCCTTCGCAAAGGTCCAAGGGTCATCCCTCGGACCTTCTTTAATTGATGTGGATGATTGGGTAGTGAAAAATCACAATATTTCCTTCTATGTGATGGAGTATATAGCTGGACCTGATTTCCTTTCTTTTATTTCGCAAAAAGGGAAGGGGTGGACTGAGGTTCTAATTCTGCAATTGCTGAGTGACTTGCATACCCTTCATGAAAAAGGCTGGGTGTTTGGCGATTTGAAGCCAGAGAATTTAATCGTAATGGGGCCGCCCCCAAGAATTCGCTGTATTGATGTCGGCGGCACCACCATTCAAGGAAGAGCCATTAAAGAGTTTACGGAGTTTTATGATCGGGGCTATTGGGGCCTGGGGTCACGAAAGGCAGAGCCGACCTATGATTTATTTGCGGTGGCCATGATTATTATAAATACAGAATATCCGAAGCGTTTCAATAAAACATCGGGAGGCATGAATCAGCTACGGGAGCAGATAAGACAAAAGACTGCTCTTCACAAATATGAGCGAATCCTAACAAATGCGCTCCAAGGAAGATACCAATCAGCGCAAGAAATGAGAATGGACCTACTGAACTGTATGAATAGTCAGACCTCCCCCGCACAATCATCGGTGACAAAAAGGCAAACACGACCTACTGTTACGCAGACGAGACAAGCCTATCGAAAAAAGAAAGGTGGTTGGGTGGAGACATTCCTCATTATCATGGTTGTTTCCTTTTTATATTTTTTCTATATTTATAGCCAAGTATAATCGATTTTCTATCCCGATGTATCACAAGCTGGAACCTTAATTAGGTTCATTGTTGTAAATTTGATTTAGGTGATGTAAAAAGTGAAACTAACGGTAGAACTAATCGTATGTAAGAGAAGGAAAAGTTGTGATGCTCGCTTTTTTAGTGGTAAGCTAGATTTGATAATGTGGATTAGAAATAAGCACTGAAGGAAGAGTACACATGCTGGAAAGAAAAATAAAGACTTTCCTCGAGAGAAAGCAATTTTCGATAGAAAATAAGGCAATTTTGGTGGGGGTATCAGGAGGACCTGATTCCCTCGCCCTTCTTCATTTTTTATGGAGCAAAAGAGAGAGCTGGAACATAAATGTTGTGGCTGCCCATGTCGATCATATGTTTCGGGGGGAAGAATCGAAGCAAGAGGCGCTTTTTGTGCGGGATTTTTGCCGAGAAAGGCAAATTCCATTTGAAATGAAGCAAATAGATGTCCCTTCTTATATGGAGGAAACAGGGCTAAGCTCTCAAGTAGCGGCCCGGGAATGTCGGTATCAATTTTTCAAGGAGATGCTAACCAAGCACCAGCTCTCGATATTAGCGCTTGGTCACCATGGCGATGATCAGATCGAGACCATCCTCATGAGATTAACAAGAGGGGCAACGGGGAAAGCTAGAGCTGGCATCCCTTTTTCACGAGAATTCCATCATGGAGTGATTATTAGGCCGTTTCTTTGTTTAACTAGGGCTGAAATTGAAGTGTACTGTGAGGAGCATCGGCTGGAACCTAGAAGGGATCCAAGTAATGAAAAGGATGTCTATAGTCGAAATCGATTTCGAAAGCTTGTCCTTCCTTTTCTACGGGAGGAGAATCCCCAGGTCCATGAGCAATTTGGACGCTTTAGCGAAGAAATTGAACAAGACGAGAACCTCCTTCTGCAGCTTACAAAAGACCAGTTGAATAAGGTAATAAAAGAGAAATCGAACAAACAAATAACAATAGATATTGACGGTTTTGCAAAGATGCCTTTGCCTTTACAAAGGAGAGGGATTCAACTAATATTAAACTATCTTTATCAGGTAAGGCCTTCTGCACTATCCGCTTTACATATTGAAAAAATATTCTCAATTTTAAAGAATCCTTACCCTTCAGTACAATTAGATTTCCCTAATGGATTAGAGGTGGTTCGCTCCTATAATGAGTGTTCCATTCGATTTAAAACAATGATTCATCCAACATCTTATTCTTTTGAGGTAAGTGAACCGGGGGAAGTCCTCCTTCCAAATGGTGGTAGGATGAAGATGGAATTCATTCATCCGGACAAAATCGTACAGATTCATCCTGCAAATTGTCTTCTCTATATGGAAGAAGATCAGCTGCCGCTCATCATTCGTACACGAAAAGATGGAGATCGAATGGCGATACAGGGGATGAATGGAACGAAAAAGCTTAATCGGCTTTTTATTGATGAAAAAATACCTCTGCAAAAACGGCAGACTTGGCCAATCGTTACAGATAGAAAGGACCAAATTATTTGGGTACCGAACTTACGGAAATCTAATTTGTACACGGAAAGAAAGCATGATGGCAGTAAGCAAAGAATTATTCTTTTATCATATTTAAGCAATGATCTTCTAGGGGGCACAACGAAATCATGAAAAATGATATTGAAAAGATTTTAATTACTGAGGAAGAAATCCAAACAAAGATTAAAGAAATCGCCAAGCAATTAACGGAAGACTATCAGGATGCCTTTCCGTTAGCCATCGGAGTCCTTAAAGGGGCGATGCCATTTATGGGCGATCTCCTAAAAAGAGTGGACACCTATTTAGAAATGGACTTCATGGATGTTTCAAGCTATGGAAATTCGACGGTTTCTTCCGGAGAAGTAAAAATTCTTAAGGATTTGGATACCTCAGTTGAGGGTAGAAATATATTAATTATTGAGGATATTATTGATAGCGGGCTAACCTTAAGCTATTTAGTGGAATTATTCCGTTACCGTAAGGCGAAATCAATTAAAATTGTCACCCTCCTCGATAAACCAACGGGAAGAAAGGCGAATATCAAGGCTGATTATGTTGGTTTTGTTGTGCCGGATGAGTTTGTGGTAGGGTACGGTCTCGACTATGCCGAAAGATACCGTAATCTACCATATATTGGCGTTTTGAAACCAGAGGTATATACAAATAGTGATGAAGCGTAAAATACTAACATTAGGATTTACGATAGCTCACAAGTACTTATCTCAGTTTTTTTAGAAAGTGTATTTTCTTGTCTTGATATAAATCTCTATGATACTATTTAGTATAGTTTGTTTACCGTGGGAGGAGGTAAGGGATGAATCGAATCTTTCGAAATACCATATTTTATTTATTGATATTTCTTGTCATTATTGGCGTTGTTAGTTTTTTTAATGGGAATAATGAACCAACGAAAAGCATGACCTATGATCAATTTATCACCCATTTGGAGGCTGGAGACGTCAAAAGTCTTTCCATTCAGCCGGAAAGAGGGGTATATGAGGTACGTGGAAGCCTGAAAAGCTACAAGGAAGGACAGGAATTCTTAACATATGTTTGGAATAGTGAGCAATTATTAAAGCAAATTGATGAGGCAGCGGCAGCATCAAAAGTTGATGTAAAGCCTGCCAAAGAAACGAGTGGATGGGTAACCTTCTTTACCTCCATCATTCCGTTTATTATTATCTTCATCTTATTCTTCTTCTTGTTAAACCAAGCCCAAGGCGGCGGAAGTCGTGTGATGAATTTTGGGAAGAGTAAGGCGAAGCTTTATAATGATGAAAAGAAAAAGGTTCGTTTTAAAGATGTGGCTGGTGCCGATGAAGAGAAGCAGGAGCTTGTTGAGGTTGTCGAGTTCTTAAAGGACCCGCGCAAATTCTCAGAGGTTGGGGCAAGAATTCCAAAAGGAGTACTTCTTGTTGGACCTCCTGGTACGGGTAAAACCTTGCTTGCGAGAGCCGTAGCTGGGGAAGCGGGAGTACCATTCTTCTCCATCAGTGGTTCAGACTTTGTGGAAATGTTCGTCGGGGTTGGGGCATCACGTGTTCGTGATTTGTTTGAAAATGCGAAAAAGAATGCACCATGTATTA
Source organism: Bacillaceae bacterium UBA7792 (assembly GCA_002480735.1). Classification (GTDB taxonomy): domain Bacteria; phylum Bacillota; class Bacilli; order Bacillales; family Cytobacillaceae; genus Robertmurraya; species Robertmurraya andreesenii. The sequence continues at coordinate 5,573 of DLCS01000091.1, forward strand.
TTTTTATTGATGAAATTGATGCAGTTGGACGTCAGCGTGGTGCTGGACTAGGTGGTGGCCACGATGAGCGTGAGCAAACCCTTAACCAATTGCTTGTTGAAATGGATGGATTTGGCGCCAATGAAGGAATCATCATCATTGCTGCAACAAACCGCCCTGATATATTAGACCCTGCGTTATTACGTCCAGGTCGTTTTGACCGTCAAATTACAGTTGATCGTCCAGATGTGAATGGCCGTGAAGCAGTGCTTAAGGTTCATGCACGTAATAAACCGCTTGATGAATCCGTTAACTTAAAAGCGATTGCTCAGAGAACACCTGGTTTTTCCGGGGCGGATTTAGAGAACTTGTTAAATGAAGCGGCACTTGTTGCTGCGCGCCGAAATAAAAAGAAAATTGATATTGACGATGTTGATGAAGCAACAGACCGAGTCATTGCTGGTCCGGCGAAAAAGAGCCGTGTCATTTCGAAGAAGGAGCGCAACATTGTTGCCTTCCACGAGGCTGGTCATACAGTCATTGGTGTGGTCCTTGAAGATGCTGAGATGGTCCATAAGGTAACGATTGTACCACGTGGCCAAGCTGGCGGCTATGCGGTTATGCTTCCAAAGGAAGACCGCTACTTCATGACAAAGCCAGAGCTTCTTGATAAAATTGTTGGATTACTTGGCGGTCGTGTTGCCGAGGAAATCGTCTTTGGTGAAGTAAGTACAGGAGCGCATAATGACTTCCAACGTGCGACAGGCCTTGCTCGCCGCATGGTAACGGAATTCGGAATGAGCGATAAGCTAGGACCATTGCAATTTGGTCAAGCACAAGGCGGTCAGGTGTTCTTAGGCCGTGACCTTCATAATGAGCAAAACTATTCCGATGCGATTGCTTACGAGATTGACTTAGAAATTCAACGCATTATTAAGGAATGCTACGCAAAAGCGAAGAAGGTTCTTACTGAGAATCGTGACAAGCTTGATATTATTGCCAATACATTGCTTGAAGTGGAAACATTAGATGCAGAACAAATTAAGCATCTAATTGACCATGGTACATTGCCGGATAGAGCTCCATCTGAAGAGAAGAAGGAGACGATTTCTACTAGCGATGATGTAAAGGTTAATATTAATGTGAAAAAGGACGAGGAAAAACAAGAGGATCCGCAATCCATTGAATTGAAGAAAGAGTCGGACTTGACGGAAGCTCCTCCTGCCTCGGATGAAGAAGAAAAGTAATGATAAAAAGGTGCTCTCAAAAAGGGCACCTTTTATGATCATGGCCCTTTTGGTCACATCCCATTTTCCTTAATGTAAGAAATCATCTATTTGTGGTAAAATGTTGGGCAGAATATGAAAAACCTCTATTGAATCTAAAATAAAGTGGTGATCCCGTTGATTTTTGTGTTTGATGTTGGTAATACAAACATGGTTTTAGGTGTTTATGATAAGGATGAGCTGAAGTATCACTGGAGAATTGAAACCAATCGAAATAAAACGGAAGATGAGTATGGAATCGTGATTAAAAGCTTGTTTGAGCATGTGGGATTAAGTCTTTCGCAAATAAAAGGAATCATTATTTCCTCTGTTGTCCCGCCAATCATGCTTGCCTTAGAGAGAATGTGTCAACGTTATTTTAACTTAAAGCCTTTAATCGTAGGCCCTGGAATAAAAACAGGTTTAGATATAAAGTATGAGAATCCACGCGAGGTCGGGGCGGATCGAATTGTTAACGCAGTTGCAGCGATTCATGAATATGGGAGTCCGCTCATCATTGTTGATTTTGGAACAGCTACTACATATTGTTATATTAACGAAGAAAAACATTATATGGGTGGAGTTATTACGCCAGGAATTATGATTTCAGCAGAGGCTTTATATAGCAGAGCAGCAAAACTTCCTCGTATCGAAATTACAAAACCAAGCAGTGTTGTTGGAAAAAATACAGTAAGTGCGATGCAATCTGGTATTCTTTATGGTTATGTTGGACAAGTGGAAGGTATTGTTAAGCGTATGAAAGAAGAAGCTAGACAAGAACCTAAAGTTATTGCAACAGGTGGATTGGCAAAATTAATTTCCGAAGAATCGAATGTAATTGATATTGTAGATCCGTTTTTAACGTTAAAAGGTTTGTATATGTTATATGAACGTAATGCAAATTTACAGCATGAGAAAGGTGAATAAATACGTATGAAAGATTATTTAGTAAAAGCGTTAGCATTTGATGGAGAAGTGCGTGCGTATAGTGTGCGTACAACAAATACAGTAAGTGAGGCGCAAAGACGTCATGATACATGGAGAACAGCTTCAGCGGCACTAGGGCGTTCTTTGACTGCGGGTACAATGATGGGCGCAATGTTAAAGGGCGAGCAAAAGTTAACGATTAAGGTAGAAGGTAACGGTCCAATTGGCCCTATCTTAGTAGATGCTCATGCAAATGGAGATGTACGTGGTTATGTAACGAATCCGCATGTTGATTTTGAAGGAACAGAACAAGGGAAGTTACGTGTATATCAAGCGGTAGGTACAGAGGGGTTTGTAACTGTAATTAAAGATATTGGAATGCGTGAGCCGTTTATTGGTCAATCTCCAATCGTTTCAGGAGAATTAGGAGAAGACTTTACGTATTATTTTGCAGTTTCTGAACAAACGCCTTCTTCTGTAGGTGTTGGTGTTCTTGTAAATGGAGATGATAGCATATTAGCGGCAGGTGGATTCATCCTTCAAATTATGCCGGGTGCGCAAGATGAAACGATTTCATTTATTGAAGACCGTTTACAAAAGATTCCACCTGTATCAACGTTGATTGAACAAGGTCTTTCTCCGGAAGAGCTACTATATGCAGTTCTTGGAGAAGATAAAGTAAAAGTATTAGAAACAATGGATGTTCAATTTAATTGCACATGCTCACGCGAGCGTATTGAGAGTGTATTAATTAGTTTAGGTAAAACAGAGTTAGAGCAAGTTCGTGAAGAAGAGGAAGAGACAGAAGTTCACTGTCATTTCTGTAATGAACGATACAAGTTCTCTAAAGAAGATATTACAAATTTAATCGAGAATTTGTAATAAGGGAATTAAGAGGAGCAATCCTCCAAATGAATTGACAAACAGGGAATTTTCTGACAAAATCTAAATATAGATAAAACCAATAAAAATACTCGGTGTTAGGAGTGACAGGAATGCGAGTGGCACAATCAGTTTCAGAATTAATCGGGAAAACGCCGATCGTTAAGTTGAACCGCATCGTAGAATCAGACAGCGCAGATATATACTTAAAATTAGAATTTATGAATCCGGGGAGTAGTGTTAAAGATCGTATCGCATTAGCTATGATTGAAGATGCTGAAAAAAAGGGATTATTAAAAGAGGGCGATACAATCATTGAGCCGACAAGTGGTAACACAGGAATTGGTTTAGCGATGGTAGCGGCTGCTAAAGGATATAATGCAATCTTAGTAATGCCAGAAACAAT
>DLCS01000071.1 GCA_002480735.1 Bacillaceae bacterium UBA7792
TAACATCCGTTTAAATAGTGGTGAAACGCTACAAGCGGATACAGTCGTATCAACTGTATCACATCAGGTATTGCCGGCTATTTTTCCTGATTATGAATTTTTTGAGATATTTGAAGATGTTCCATCCACATCGGTGGCAAACGTTGCTCTCGCATTTCCAAGGGAAGCCATTGCAAAGGATATCGATGGGACGGGATTTGTCGTTTCTCGTAACAGTGACTATACGATTACCGCTTGTACGTGGGGGCATAAAAAATGGCCTCACTCCTGCCCAGAGGATAAGGTTCTGCTTCGCTGTTTCGTTGGCCGTGCTGGGGATGAAACGGTAGTGGACCTATCCGACGATGAAATTATCAAAATTGTACTTGAAGATATGAACAAGACGATGAACATTACGATGGAGCCAGAATTTGCCGTTATTTCAAGATGGAAGAATGCTATGCCACAGTATACGGTCGGACATAAGGAACGGTTAGCACAGGTTCTAGACCATGTAAATCAAGAACTACCGGGAGTGTTCATTGCGGGAAGCTCCTTTGAGGGCTTAGGAATTCCAGATTGTATTGACCAAGGTGAAGCGGCAGTCCAAAGGGTATTAAATTATTTAAAATAGTTTGACTAAGGGGAATCTGAGAATTTCAGTTTCCCTTTTGTTTTTTGGTTGACAATATTTAAGAACAGGATATAATAAACAATGTACTAAATGACCAATTTGGACAATTGGTCATAAGAGGTGACGATATGGCCGTTGATCGAAGGAAGCTCATTGTGGAAGCTGCAACCAAATCCTTTTCCTTATTTGGTTTTAAGGCAACGACAATGGAGCAGGTGGCAAAAATAGCTAACGTGGGCAAAGGGACGATCTACACCTTTTTCAAAACGAAGGAAGAGCTATTTGATGAGATTATCAATCGTTTGATTAAGGAGATGAAGCAAGCTGCAGAAGAAGTGATTAATCCATCCTTTTCCTTTTACGAAAATGTGCATCGAGCCCTGTATAGAATACTAGAGTTCCGTTTGGAGCACCAGCTCACGATTAAGCTGTTTCAGGAAGAAAAGGAAATGGGAACACCGGCTGTGATGGAAGTTATGGTGAAATTAGAGCAGGCCATCTTGAATTATATTAAGGATAAGATTGTTGTGGCCATTGATAAGGGAGAAATCCAGCCATGTGATCCAGAAATCACATCCTTTGTAATGTTGAAGCTCTACATCGCTCTAATTTTTGATTGGGAAAAAAATCATGAGCCATTGGAAAAGGAAGAAATTGCTGAGCTCTTGGAAAAGTACATTTTTGAAGGATTATCTAAGTAGGTAGTCCTTAGCTTTTGGAAAAACATGACCAATTGAACAAAACGGTCAAACATCTCGGAGGTTACGTTTTATGCATCTATTGAAAGAAGAATTACGACATATTTTCACCAATAGGAAAATCCGTGTACCGATTATCGCGCTCCTATTTATCCCGGTACTATATAGTGGAATGTTCCTATGGGCCTTCTGGGACCCTTACGCTCATATGGATGACCTTCCGGTTGTGATTGTAAATGAGGATAAGGGAGCAAGCTTTGAAGGGGAGCATCTTGCACTAGGGGATGAATTGGTCGATAAACTAAAGGATAGTGATAATTTTAAGTTTGATTTCAAATCCAAAAAGGATGCATATAAAGGGCTAAAAAATCAGGATTATTATTTGCTTGTTGAAATTCCTGACAACTTCTCTGAAAATGCAACGACCTTAATGGATGATGAACCGAAAAAATTAGACTTAGTTTATGTGCCGAATGAAAGCTATAACTTCCTAGCTTCACAAATTGGTGAAACAGCAATGGAGAAAATCAAAGCTTCTCTTTCTGAGAAGGTAACAGAAACCTACGCTGATACGATTTTCTCAAAAATCACGGATATGGCTGATGGGATTGGCCAAGCTAGTGATGGTGCCGGTAAGCTCAGCGATGGTTCGAATGAGTTAAAGGATGGAACGGCAACCTTGCATGAGAAGCTAGCAGAACTTGCAAGCAAATCCATCGAGTTTAAAGAGGGAATGTATACAGCAAATAATGGTTCAAAGGAATTGGCCTCTGGACTTAATACTCTTAATCAAGGGTTAGCTGAATTAGGAAAAGGCCATTCAACACTAACATCGTTAACAGGTGATCTTGCCGCAGGAAGTCAAGGACTGGCAGATGGGGTTTCAGCTGCTAAGGCTGGGATTGACCAAATAAATGGAAATATGCCAGCATTGAAGAATGGGGCAGCAAGTGTTGAAGCCGGGGCGAAGAGCCTCTCGGAAAATTTGGCGCAATTTCAGCAAGGGATGCAAAGTGTCAATGCTGGAATGACCCAATTTAAAAATAGTATGAATGATGTCATTGCACAAATGCCACCTGAAAAACAAAAAGAAGTTCTAACATTGTTTGCAAGTCTCGATCAATTATCTAAATCATCTGTCGAACTATCAAATGGCGCCAATAAATTACATGGTGGTGCAGAGCAGCTTAATAAAGGTCAAGAACAGCTTGCAGCTGGTATTGGACAATTAGCTACTCGTACACCAGAACTTGAGGCAGGAGCAGGAAAGCTTGCCAAAGGGGTTAAAGATTTTCAAGCTGGAATGAAGACTTACGACCAGAAGTTCGCCGAAGCACAAAATGGTGCGAATAAGCTTGTTACTGGTGCTGGAACATTATCTGGCGGACTAAATCAGCTGGCTGATGGAACGGATAAAATAACAAGTGGCGCTGGTCAGTTAGAGGAAGGCGCGAAGAAGATTGCTGACGGGACGAAAGAGGTTTCCGACGGCAGTAAGGAATTAGCCGACAAGCTGTCAGAAGGCGCGGATGAAGCAACTTCTGTACACGCTGATGATAAAACATTTAATATGATGGCGAGTCCCGTAAAAGTAAAGAATGAAAAAATCAATGAAGTACCTAACTACGGTACAGGATTTGCACCATACTTCATCTCACTTGGATTATTTGTTGGAGCACTTCTTTTATCCATTGTCTTCCCATTAAAAGAGCCTGCAGCGATCCCAAGAAATGCATGGAACTGGTTTACAAGCAAATTTACGATACTTTCTGCAATTGGAATTGTTCAAGGCTTAATTGCAGCAGCTGTACTAATACTAGGACTAGGTTTAGAGGTAAAAAATATTCCATTGTTCCTATTGTTTGTAATTGCAACAAGCATTACATTTGTTGCTTTAATTCAATTCTTTGTAACAGCATTCGGAGATCCTGGACGTTTCATTGCGATCCTAATATTGATTTTCCAATTAACAACAAGTGCGGGTACATTCCCACTAGAAGTGATTCCAGGCTTTTTACAGCATTTCAATGCCTTTTTACCAATGACCTATACGGTTCAAGGATTCAAGGCAGTGATCTCGAGTGGGGATTATTCAGTCATGTGGCATAATCTATTTATCCTAATAGGATTCATGGCTATCTTCATGATTGGTAGTCTCGGATACTTTAAATTAATGCATAAACGTCAATTTAAGACACTTGTACAAGATTAATAAATTTATTGGTTTTAGCCTTATACTTGTGCGTGAATGGGTTTTATTCGGTACGAATACCTTAATGAACGTACCTGTATAAGGCGACATGTAGATTGGCACTAAATAGTTTGGAAAAAAAAAGGACCCGTTGTCATATGACAACGGGTTTTCAAAATTGGAAGGGATTATGGAACAAAATGCAGGTGCATCATGTACCAGTAAAACATGGAAATATTAAACTACAAAAATAGGTAACCTATAGACTTGTAACACCTTGGCATTGATCACACTTATTGCTGTAGCATTCATGCTGTTCATCGATTGTGCCTCCACACTCACTGCACACTTTTGCTGGTAAATTCCTAAAAAATTCAACGATGTTCTGAATCATCTTAAGGGCCTCCTTGTGTATTAGGTGTTTCAAACAGTTCTAAGATTAATCATATTGTATTATAACAGATGAAGAATTGTCAACGCTGTTTTTTAATTTTTTTGAAAAAAGATTTATAATTAACAGAGAACCATCAAAATTGATAAGTACAGAAGGAGGAGAAAGGATGAAATTAACGATTATTGGCTATTGGGGAGGCTATCCGAAGGCAAATGAAGCAAGTGCTGGCTACCTGTTAGAGGAAAATGGGTTCAAATTATTGATTGATTGTGGGAGCGGGATACTATCAAAGATGCAAAATTTATTACCTCCCGAGGATCTTGATGCGGTGATCATCTCCCATTATCATGCCGATCATATTGCAGATATCGGTGTCCTGCAGCATGCCCGATTGATTCAAGGTTTTCTTGGGAAGAGTATGGAGTCCTTACCGATCTATGGCCATACGTTAGACGAAGCTGAATTTGCCAAACTAACCCATAAGGGTGTTACAGAAGGTGTTGCCTATGATCCGCAAAAAACTTTATCGGTTGGTCCATTTACGGTACAATTTTTAAGGACGGATCATCCTGCACCCTGCTTTGCAATGAGAATTGAAGCGGATGGCAAATCACTCGTTTATACGGGGGATACCTCTTATAAGGATGAGTTCATTCCATTTACCATGCATGCTGATTTGCTTCTCTCAGAATGTAATTTCTATCGTGACCAGGATGGCAAAAGCGCAGGTCATATGAATAGTACAGATGTTGGGAGGCTGGCACAGGCTGCAAAGGTGAAACAAGTTGTACTTACCCATCTACCGCATTTTGGAGAGCTTAAGAACTTGATTACGGAAACAGCGGAGGTTTACGATGGCTCTCTTGAACTTGCGGAATATGGGAAAATAATTGAATGGTAAGGAGTTGCTTGAATGTTATTTATCGACAATAGAGGCATTACGGATCCACGAATCAATTTGGCAATTGAGGAGTATGCCTTAAAAAATTTGAACATCAATGAAACGTATTTGTTATTTTACATAAATGCGCCTTCGATTATTATCGGAAAGAATCAAAATACGATTGAGGAAATCAATACGGAATATGTAGAGGCTCATGACATTAAGGTTGTCCGCAGGCTCTCTGGCGGCGGCGCTGTCTATCATGATTTAGGAAATTTGAATTTTAGCTTTATTACGAAGGATGACGGAGAGTCCTTCCATAATTTCAGGAAGTTCACAGAACCTGTTGTGGAGGCTTTAAGAAAGCTAGGAGTCAATGCAGAGCTAAGTGGGCGAAATGACCTCGTTGTAGAAGGACGAAAAATCTCCGGCAATGCCCAATTTTCCACAAGAGGAAGAATGTTTAGTCATGGAACGCTGATGCTTGATTCCGAAATTGACAATGTCGTCTCAGCTCTTAAGGTAAAAAAGGATAAAATCGAATCAAAAGGAATTAAATCCATTCGAAGCCGAGTTGCGAATATATCGGAATTTCTAGATGAAAAAATTTCTATGGAGGACTTTCGTTCCCTACTTTTAGAAAACATATTTGGTGGGAAGGACAAAATTGAGGAATATGTTCTAACCGATGAAGATTGGCAGAAGATTCATGAGCTCTCAAAGGAGCGTTATCAAAATTGGGATTGGAATTATGGGAAGTCGCCGAAATTTAACTTGCAGCACTCTCACAGGTTCCCAGTGGGGAGTATTGATGTACGCTTAGAGGTGAACAAAGGCATCATCGAAAATTGCAAAATCTTTGGGGACTTCTTCGGTGTTGGGGATGTGTCTGATATTGAGAAAAAGCTAGTCGGCCTCCGATATGAGAAGTCAGAGATTGACCGTGTACTAGAAGATATCGACATCCAACATTATTTTGGGAATATAACAAAAGAGGATTTTGCACAGCTACTATACTAAAGGCGCCTTCGGGCGTTTTTTCTTTTGTGAAAAAATGAAGTCTTTATGTAAACTCGATAAAAACAACTTAGATAGCGACAAAAAATTATATCGAAATTTAATTTTTTAAAAATTCATTTTTTGTATGCGTTTTCCCTTGTAACTCTATCCCTTTTTCAATATAATATATCTAGAAAATTATTAAAACTTTGTGAACATTTTCGCAAGGTATAATGTTTCGACACCATAAAGAGATACTCCACCGTATTTTGCGGGAAAAGACTTCACAAATCTAAAGGGGATGGAGTCGATGAATTTATCTTCACAGTTACATGAAACTGCAAAAAGAATTCCAGAAAAACCAGCCTATTACTTTATGGATCAAGCAAGTTCGTATGCTGAGCTGGATGGAGCAATTACGAAATTTGCATCAGGACTGGAGAAGCTAGGCGTCAAAAAAGGGGATCATGTCGCCATGCTTTTAGGAAACTCACCGTTTTTCGTGATTGGGATGTATGGGGCATTGCGATTAGGGGCAACCGTTATCCCGATTAATCCCATCTATACACCAGATGAAATTTCCTACATTTTGCATAATGGTGATGTAAAAGCGGTCATTGCGCTAGATCTTTTACTGCCATTGGTAGAAAAAGGTGTACAAGCATTTCCACAAGTAAAAGCATTTGTAGTATGTGAAACAACGGCAGATATAGCGGAAAAAGTGGCAGCTTTATCACTAAAAGCGCAAGAAAAAACACATTTATTTACACAAATCGTCACGAATACTTCTCAATCTTTACAGCCTGTTGAAGTGGCAGATGATGACAATGCTATTATTTTATATACTTCGGGCACTACCGGCACTCCAAAAGGGGCTATGCTCACGCATGAGAATGTGTATTCAAATGCTCGAGATGTTGCCCATTATTTAGACATTCAAGAAAAAGACCGTGTCATTGCCACATTGCCTGTATTTCATGTCTTTGCTTTAACAGTTGTCGTAAACGCACCATTATTAAGTGGAGCAACAGTGCTACTAGCACCTAAATTTAGTCCTACAGAAATTTTTGCTTTAGCACGAGAGCAAAAAGCAACAGTCTTTGCTGGGGTACCAACTATGTATAATTTCTTATACCAATTACCTGAAGGCAACCCGGAAGATTTCTCGACAATTCGTTTGGCTATTTCAGGAGGAGCTTCTTTACCTGTTGCACTATTACATAATTTCGAGCAGAAATTTAATGTGCGTGTATCAGAAGGATACGGCTTATCAGAGGCTTCACCTGTTACATGCTTTAATCCTCTGGATCGTGACCGTAAAGCTGGGTCTATCGGGACATCGATTAGCAATGTGGAAAATAGAGTGGTCGATGTGAACGGTCAGGAAGTACCTGTTGGCGAGGTTGGGGAGTTAATCGTACGCGGACCTAACGTGATGAAGGGGTATTATAAAATGCCAGAGGAAACAGCTATGGCGATACGTGATGGTTGGCTCTATACAGG
>DLCS01000117.1 GCA_002480735.1 Bacillaceae bacterium UBA7792
GACCTGAATGAGTCCCGATTATGTGCGAATCGGGACTCATTCAGGTCTAAAAGAAGTAACCGAGTCCCGATATTCACATATTAGTAGGCTTTCTACCAATTATCGATGCTCCTTATATGTATTCGCCTTTGACAGTGATTGAATCAGACTCACTTCTTCCTCCGTCAACGGCTTCGAGTTGACCGCCTTTACATTCGCTTTTAATTGCTCAACTGAACTTGCACCCACAATAACAGAAGCAACGGCAGGATGGGCGAGATTGTAGCGAAGGGCGATTTCGGTTAATGGGCGGCCTTTCGCTACTTTGTCCTTCAAGGCAACAATAAGCTCCTTCAGTTCCTCTGCAGTATAATCTAAATAACCGCTTCCCGATAATTTCGCCAATGCTTTTTCCGTCAACAAGCCTTTGGCAAGAGATCCGCGTGTGACGACACTAATCTTATTCTTATGAAGAAGCGGCAATGCCTCTTCCTCTGGTCTGCGGTCAAGAATGCTGTATTGCATCATGTTGGAGACGATATTTGCTCGATTCACATATTCCCGAATAACATTCGGACGAATGGAAGAGATCCCATAATAACGAATGAATCCTTCTTCACGTAATTCTTCAAATGCCTCAATTGTTTCATCAATCGGGTCGTCCAGCGTTCCCCCGTGTAGCTGATACAAATCGATGTAATCGGTGCTGAGCTTTTTTAAGCTCTGTTTAACCGCTTCCTTAATATAGCCTTTGGAGGGATCCCAGCTCCAGCTATCTTTCTGTTCGGTCCAGCGGTTCCCCACCTTCGTTGCTAACAGTACCTGATCCCTTACCTTTTTCAGTGCCTTTCCGACGATTTCCTCATTGACACCAAAATCATACAAATCTGCTGTATCAAAGTAGTTAATCCCCGCTTCCAAAGCAGCGTCGATGATTTTTTCAGCGTGAGTTGCATCTGTTCCAAGTGACATGCAGCCAAGTCCGATTTCGCTCACCATTAAATCGGATGTGCCTAATTGATTTTTCTTCATTTGTTTCACCTCTAAGGCCATTGTAACGGTAGCGGATAAGAGAAAACAAATTAGGAGCTCTTTTCCTTAGGTATGGATTGAATCCAGTCTTGAAGCCCATCATAATGTTGTTGATATTCTATTAGCTTTTCCCGTATTTCCCAAGCTTTTCCGACAAGGATGATCCCTTTCTTGTGAACATACAGCTTCATCTCTCTGCCTCCCACCTAAGTATGCTACACTATATGTTGTGAACAATTAGGAATAGAACAGGAGTGACATATATGAGTCGCCTTGAGGAAAAAACAATCTCATCGGAGCCCATTTTTCCTGGAAAAATCATTACTCTCCAGGTCGATGAAGTAGAGCTGCCCAATGGCCGAACCTCGAAGAGAGAAATCGTCAAGCATCCTGGCGCTGTGGCGATCCTGCCGTTAACAAATGATAATAACATCGTCATGGTGGAGCAGTTCCGAAAGCCGCTAGAACGAACCATCGTGGAAATCCCTGCTGGCAAGCTTGAAAAAGGGGAGGAACCGCGAGAAACAGCCATTAGAGAATTGGAAGAAGAAACTGGCTACGAGTGTGATTCGCTTGAATGGCTCATTTCTTTTTATACTTCACCAGGCTTTGCCGATGAAATCGTCCATTTATATATAGCGAAAGGTCTTAAAAAGAAGAAGGATGCGGCAACACTGGATGAGGACGAATTCGTCAATCTGTTAGAGATATCTTTAGATGAGGCGATTCAGCTCATAAAGGAGCAAAAAATCTATGATGCAAAGACAGTCTATGCTGTTACTTACTTACAATTACAAGAGGCGATGAAAAAATGAAGCCTTATTATGTGGACCTACATATTCATATCGGTAGGACTCAGTCAGGAAAGGCCGTCAAAATTACAGGTGCGAAGAGTTTGACATTCTCTAATATTATTGAGCATGCCCGTGATTTGAAGGGGCTAAATATGATCGGGATCATCGATTGTCACTCCCCAGAGGTCATTATTGAAATGGAAGGGCTGCTTGAGGCAGGAGAGCTGATTCAGCATGAGAAGGGCGGACTTTTTTACAGCGGGATGACAATAATTCCAGGGTCCGAGCTTGAAATCTATGATGAGGGTACGAATGGACCGATTCACGTCCTTTGTTATTTTCCTTCCCTTGCAATCATGAAGGATTTTTCAGGCTGGCTTTCCCATCATTTGAAAAATATTAATTTGAGCTCACAGCGTGTATACGTTACGGGTCGAGAGCTTCAGGCAAAGGTGAAGGAAATGGGAGGATTATTCATCCCAGCCCATGTGTTTACCCCCTTTAAGAGTCTATATGGAAAAGGGGTTCACATCTCCTTAACCGAGGTATTTGAGCCTGATCTGATCGATGGGATCGAGCTCGGCTTAAGCTCGAATACAGAAATGGCTGATCAAATAGCTGAAATACACCGATATCCATATCTATCTAATTCAGATGCTCATTCTCTCGCTAAGATTGCCCGTGAATATCAAGCGATTCAAATGAAGGAGCCAACATTCACTAACCTACAGGAGGCCCTGCAAGGAAAAAATAATCAGCGCATTGTGGCCAATTATGGCTTAGACCCACTGCTAGGGAAATACCATCAAACCGTTTGTGAAAAATGCTTGTCCCCTGCAAGCTTTGATATGGAGGAATGCTCAAACTGTGGCCATCATAAATTCACAAAGGGTGTGGCAGAAAGAATCAAGGAATTAAAGACTGCGGAAACGGGACCAACTACTAGGCCGCCCTACATCCATCAGGTTCCTTTGCAGTTCATTCCAGGGCTCGGTCCGAAGCTGCTAGAAAAGCTGCTCAACCATTTCGGAACAGAGATGGCGATTCTTCATGAAGTGCCGCCTGAGGCGCTAGCACAGGTTGTGCCGACAAAGATAGCCGACCTTATTGTCCGTGCGAGAGAGGGAACATTGTCCTTCGACGCAGGTGGCGGAGGCCGGTACGGAAGGGTATCCAATTTGGAATAGTAGAATTCTTCATAGACCAGCTCATACATGAAACGGTGAGCTGGTCGTTTTTGTGATTTCACTTGTAAAGCTTCATAGGTGAACTTGTTTTCTCCATATAAGCGGGCGTTGTGAACCCATGCGCATAAGGCGGTAGAAGAATTACATTTTCTAGTAGAGTGATTTTACTAGATTTTCATGCATAACGAGAGGGTGGTAGACATACATTTTTATTAGTCTATTTATTCTCTAGGAGGAAAAAGCATGAGGAAAAGGATGTACCAGGATATCGTCACCATACACTTTCGAGAACATTCGTCCATCTACTTATTTGTCGTTGTACTTTTCCTAATGGGTGTTATATTTGGTGCCATTGTCGTCAACAGTCTAAGTTTTTCGCAGAAGGAAGATTTATTCTATTATTTATCTCAGTTTTTTGGCCAGGTTTCAGATGATAAGGTAGCGGCTTCAAATGATTTGCTTTGGCAAAGCTTCATGCACAACAGCAAATTTATCGGCTTAATGTGGATTTTGGGTATTTCTATTATTGGTTTGCCCGTCATCCTTATCATTTTATTTATTAAAGGGCTTGTTGTAGGATTTACGGTAGGCTTTCTCGTTAATCAAATGAGCTGGGATGGATTTATTCTTTCCTTCGTTTCCATCCTTCCGCAAAATCTTATTATCATTCCGGTGTTTGTTTTTGGAGCCACTTTATCCGTAGCCTTTTCACTAAAGATGATTCGAAGGCAATTTATGAAAAAACTTAGTCAGCCAATCCTCCCGTTATTTGGAAGATATGGTCTTGCTCTTGTAGGCGCCCTCCTCCTTCTTGTCGCTGCTGCGAGCATTGAGGCTTATATATCACCAATGCTGATGAAGCTAGTGGTGAATATAATTGAGTAAAAAAATGATCTTAAAATTGTAGAAAAAACAACTAAATACTAGTAAACTGTTTTTAAGATAATAGAAGAAGAGTCAAAATACACTAAATTTTTTATCATATTAGAATCATTATCATTCCTTTTTTAAAATGATTTTCATTTTGAAATTGCTTGAGTCTCTGTTATAATAAGAGGGTGAAAGTAGCGGGGAGGACTATCGTTATGGAAAGCAGAATTGAAAGAATCAAAAAACATCTACATTCATCCAGCTATAAATTGACACCGCAGCGCGAAGCTACCGTGCGGGTGCTCCTTGAACATGAAGAGGATCATTTGAGTGCTGAAGATGTGTACCTCCTTGTGAAAGAAAAATCACCTGAAATTGGACTCGCAACGGTTTATAGAACACTAGAGTTACTGACTGAATTGAAAATAGTAGACAAAATTAATTTTGGTGACGGTGTTTCACGCTATGATTTAAGACAGGAAGGTGCAGCACATTTTCACCATCATCTTGTTTGTATAGAGTGTGGAGCCGTAGATGAAATCCAGGAAGATTTGCTAGAAGATGTAGAAGCAATTGTGGAAAAAAGATGGAACTTTCAAATCAAAGATCATCGTTTGACCTTTCACGGTATTTGCTACCGTTGCCAAGATAAAGAAGAATAAAAAACAAGCCTTTTCCAACACGGAGAGGGCTTTTTTGATGTATATTTCTTGTCCTAACTGGCATACCCTTCAATATAAGGATTTTTTTGGAGGAAACGGACATGAAATCGTGGCTAAAGCTTGTTGTCAAAACGCTAAAGGTATTTTTGCTTTTCACGGCATGCACAATTCTTTTTTACTATGGTATGATGTGGGTAAATGAAGAATATCAAAATTATCACCGCTATGACGAGCCAAGTGGCAAGGCTGTGAAAGTATCGGCAAATCCAGCTGAGGAAGAATCCAGCTGGTTTGATCGACTTATTTTGTTTTATTTAAACGGGGAGTAATGACTAATGGAGCTGCAGCTAAAGGATTTTACCCATTTTTTATTAGTAGAAAAAGGACTAGCTCAAAATACAATTGTCTCTTATGAGCGGGACCTTAAAAGTTATATCGCATTCTTACAAAAGAATGAAGGGTTAACGAGCTTAAAGGATGTTCAAAGAATTCAGATTGTTCGTTTCTTAGAAACCCTGAAGGAGCAAGGGAAATCGGCTAAGACGCTGGCGCGACACGTGGCATCGATTCGCGCCTTCCATCAATTTTTGTTAAGAGAGAAGGTAGCGGATCAGGATCCGTCCGTCCATATTGACACACCAAGGCTTGAGCGCTCGCTGCCAAAGGTGCTGAGCATGGGCGAGGTGGAACGGCTGCTAGATTTTCCAAAGGAGCACGACCATTATGGCTTAAGGGATAAAGCAATGCTTGAGCTGCTTTATGCGACTGGTATCCGGGTGAGTGAACTGATTGGTTTAGATATCGGGGATGCTCATTTATCAATGGGTTTCATTCGTTGTATTGGAAAGGGGAACAAGGAACGGATTATCCCACTTGGCTCAAAGGCAACTGATGCCATTCAGAAATATTTAGATGAGGGGCGTCCTCAATTTGTTTCAAAGAAGTACAAAGATGAGGCATTATTTTTGAATCATCATGGAAGAAGATTAACAAGACAGGGTTTTTGGAAGATACTAAAACGCCTGACTCAGGAAGCAGGGATTGAGAAGGATTTAACTCCGCATACATTGCGCCATTCCTTTGCGACTCATTTGCTTGAAAATGGAGCAGATTTAAGGGCAGTACAAGAAATGCTTGGGCATGCGGATATATCAACCACTCAAATCTACACCCATGTGACAAAGCTACGACTAAAGGATGTGTATACCCAATTTCATCCTCGAGCTTAAAAGGTTCATAGAATAGTAGAAAAAGCTTCCCGTAAGAGGTAGCTTTTTCTTGTTTATTCCTGATTTATTTTGGTAAAATATAGTTGTCAGACTTCTGACAAATCAATTTTTACTTGTATTCAGAGAAGAAGCTGGGAAAAGTAAGAAAGCATTTGATAGTTGGAAAAAAAGTTAAATTTAAGATCCGATTCTTGATACTTTGGATTGTATAGGAGGAGTAGGAATGTCTTTTCAATATAAACGAATTTTTTTGGTTGTCATGGATTCCGTTGGGATTGGTGAAGCACCAGACGCTGAGAAATTTGGTGATAGCGGAGCGGATACATTCGGACATATTGCTGAAAGAATGAATGGTCTTCATATGCCAAATATGGAGAAGCTTGGTTTAAGTAATATTAGAGAGATTAAAGGAATTAAGCCGGTTGAGCATCCATTAGCGTTTTACACAAAAATGCAGGAGGCTTCAAGTGGAAAGGACACAATGACTGGACATTGGGAAATCATGGGTCTCAATATTAGCACGCCTTTTCAAGTTTTTCCTAATGGATTTCCCGAGGAATTAATCTCTGAGCTGGAATCAAGGACGGGTAGAAAGGTCATTGGGAATAAGCCTGCGAGTGGGACGGAAATCATTATTGAATTGGGAGAAGAGCATATGAAAACAGGGGCGCTCATTGTGTATACCTCTGCTGATTCTGTGCTTCAAATTGCAGCCCATGAGGAGATTATCCCGATTGAAGAGCAATATGAAATTTGCAAAATTGCCCGTGAGCTAACCTTAGACGAAAGATACATGGTGGGAAGAGTAATTGCTAGACCATTTATCGGTGAACCTGGAAATTTCCAAAGAACCTCGAACCGCCATGATTATGCATTGAAGCCATTTGACCGCACTGTCATGAACGAAATGAAGGATGCGGGTCTCGATGTGATTGCGATTGGGAAAATTTCCGATATCTTTGATGGTGAAGGAGTTACAAAATCGCTCAGAACGGTTTCAAATATGGATGGAATGGATAAGCTTGTGCAAACCCTTGACATGAATTTCACGGGGCTAAGCTTCCTCAATTTAGTGGATTTCGATGCTCTCTATGGACATAGAAGGGATCCAATTGGATATGGAAAGGCCCTTGAAGAATATGATGCAAGGCTGCCAGAGGTGTTTGCAAGGATGAAGGATGATGATCTTCTCATCATTACAGCGGATCATGGCAACGACCCTATTCATCCTGGAACAGATCACACTCGTGAGTACGTGCCCCTCCTCGTTTATACGAAGAATCTCAACGGCAGGGAGCTACCACTGAGGGAAACCTTTGCAGACATCGGTGCCACCGTTGCAGAAAACTTCCGGGTACAAATGCCAAAATACGGAAAGAGCTTCCTGCAAGATTTAAAATAAGATTCGTACAAATCGGTACCAGGTACCGCCGGTGGACATTTCTTCACTTTTGTCCACCTCAGGCGGACAGTGCTGAAAATAGAAGTGTTCAGTTTCTAAGGAGGGCATACATATGAATTATGAAAAAATTAAACAGGCAGCAGATTATCTTAAGAATGAAATGACGATACAGCCTATGATAGGGCTTATTCTTGGGTCAGGGCTAGGCGTCTTGGCTGACGAAATAGAAGAGGCAGCTCGTATGCCTTACAAGCAAATTCCTGACTTTCCAGTTTCAACGGTAGAAGGCCATGCCGGCCAGCTTGTCTTCGGTAAGCTGAACGGTGTACCTGTTGTAGCAATGCAAGGAAGATTTCATTATTATGAAGGCTATAGCTTTGATCAGGTTACCTTTCCGGTTCGTGTTATGAAGGAGCTTGGTGTTGGCTCCCTTATCGTCACGAATGCGGCAGGTGGCGTAAATAAGGATTTTTCTCCAGGGGACTTAATGCTAATTACGGATCATATTAATAATATGGGCTCAAATCCGCTGATTGGCCACAATGATTCACGATTAGGTGTCAGATTCCCAGACATGTCTGAGGCCTACTCAAAGGATTTGATTCAAAGAGCAAAAGCGGTAGCCAAAGCCTTAAATATTGCTCTTCAAGAAGGTGTATACGTTGGAAATACTGGTCCTACATATGAAACACCAGCAGAGGTAAGAATGATTCGCACACTTGGTGGAGATGCGGTTGGAATGTCGACGGTGCCTGAGGTAATTGTGGCAAGACATAGCGGTCTTGAGGTACTAGGGATTTCCTGTATCTCAAACATGGCTTCAGGAATTTTAGATCAGCCATTAAACCATGAAGAGGTTATTGAAACAACCGAAAGGGTTAAGGAGAACTTCCTTCGTTTAGTGAAAGCATTGGTGAAAGAAATAGGAGCTGATGATTAGAATGCGAATGGTCGATTTAATTGAAAAAAAACGGGATGGCAGGGAGCTCAGTACGGAAGAAATAAACTATATTATTAAAGGTTATACAGAGGGCGACATCCCCGATTACCAGGTCAGTGCACTGACGATGGCAATTTATTTTCAAGGGATGACAGAAAAGGAAAGAGCAGACTTAACAATGGCCATGGTGGAATCCGGAGAACAAATTGATCTTTCTAAAATAGAAGGCGTGAAGGTCGATAAGCACTCAACTGGTGGTGTCGGCGATACGACAACCCTCGTACTTGGTCCACTCGTGGCATCCGTTGGTGTCCCAGTTGCGAAAATGTCTGGACGCGGTCTAGGCCATACGGGAGGAACAATTGACAAGCTTGAATCGATTTCAGGCTTTCATGTGGAGATTACAAAGGAAGAATTTATCACCCTAGTCAATCAAAACAAGCTGGCTGTAATTGGGCAAACAGGGAATCTTACTCCAGCAGATAAAAAGCTTTACGCCCTTCGTGATGTAACAGCTACCGTTGACAGTGTTCCATTAATTGCAAGCTCCATCATGAGTAAAAAAATCGCAGCAGGGGCCGACTGTATCGTTCTAGACGTTAAAACAGGTGCAGGCGCCTTCATGAAAACGGTGGAGGATGCAAGAGAGCTGGCCAAAGCGATGGTGCGAATCGGAAATAATGTGGGAAGAAAAACGATGGCCATCATTTCTGATATGAGCCAGCCCTTAGGTTTCGCCATTGGGAATGCTCTGGAAGTAAAAGAAGCGATTGACACGCTAAAGGGCGAGGGTCCGGAAGATTTGACAGAGCTATGCTTAACGTTGGGAAGTCATATGGTCCTCCTTGCCAAGAAAGCAAGTAACATTGAGGAAGCAAGAGCGCTGCTTGAGGAAGCGATTAAAAATGGAAAAGCACTAGAGACGTTTAAGATCTTTCTTCAGGCACAGGGTGGAGATCCGACGGTGGTGGATGATCCAGCCAAGCTCCCTCAAGCAAAATTCACCTTTGAATTAGAAGCACAAGAGGATGGCTATGTCACAGAAATGGTAGCAGATGAGATTGGGACGGCGGCCATGCTTCTTGGGGCTGGAAGAGCAACGAAGGATTCGATCATCGATCTAGCCGTAGGCTTTGTTCTCCACAAAAAAATCGGAGACGGGGTCAAAAAAGGAGAGTCCTTGCTGACAATTCATAGTAATTCAGAGGACATTTCAGCAGTGAAAGAGAGTCTTTATCAGAATATTAAAGTCTCTAAGGTAGAGACCAAAGCACCGATTCTAATCCATGAGGAAATAACAGAATAATACACGAACGATATGTTCCAAAATACCAAGGGTTTTCCCCTTGGTATTTTTTTGTTTGTTTGTATATTTTTATCCGTGTTGGTGAAAAATGGATTTATAAAGAATGGAGGGTTTATGTCATGAAAAGATTTCTAGCTTTGTTCCTAGTATCAATAATGGGTATGTCAATGATTTCAACCGCTGTTATGGCGGCAGAAAAAGCAGGAGTCAATCTAGCAGAAGATGCAAGTTCTGCAATTCTAATAGAACGAGACACTGGCACAGTCCTATATGATAAAAACAGCAATGAGCAGCTGCCTCCTGCGAGCATGACGAAAATCATGACGATGCTATTAATTATGGAAGCGATAGATAGCGGCAGATTAAAAATAGATGAAAAGATTAGAACGAGTGAGTATGCCGCATCCATGGGCGGGTCCCAAATATTTCTTGAGCCCGGCGAAGAAATGACGACGGAAGAAATGCTGAGTGCGATTGCCATCGGTTCAGCAAATGATGCCTCAGTGGCTATGGCAGAGAGAATTGCTGGCTCAGAGGAAGCGTTTGTCGAGCATATGAATAAAAAAGCAAAAGCTTTAGGCCTAAAAAATACATTATTCCAAAATACAACCGGACTTCCAGCAGAAAACCACTATAGTACAGCTCATGATATGGCGATCATCGCTAAGGAGCTTTTGAAATACGAGCAAATCACAAAATATACAGGTACATATGAATCCTACCTACGCGAAAATACAGATAAGAAATTTTGGCTCGTTAATACGAATCGTCTCGTTCGCTTTTATCCAGGAGTAGACGGTTTAAAGACAGGATTCACAAGTGAGGCCAAGTATTGCCTAACAGCAACTGCACAAAAAAATAATATGCGTGTCATTGCGGTCGTATTCGGTGCACCAACATCAAAATCGCGCAATGCACAAATCACCAAGATGCTAGATTTTGCATTTAGCCAATATGAAACACACCCGAAGTATAAGCGTAATGTTGTCATAGACAAAGTGAAGGTAAGCAAAGGGAATAAGAAAAAAATCGATGCGGTCACGAGCGAACCCATTTCACTTTTAACAAAAAAGGGTGAAAGCGTTGATGCAGTAAAACAGGAGATTGTCTTAAAGAAAGACATTAAAGCACCTGTTAGAAAAGGAGAAAAAGTAGGCGAGCTTCGACTTGTCAAAGATGGGAAAACAATTGTGAAGAGCCCACTCGTAGCAAGTACAGATGTGAAAGAAGCAAGTTGGTGGGTATTGTATAAGCGCTCATTTGGCATGTTTACGAAATCTAAGTAATTGGCTCAAAATGCGTCTGTCGAAATTCAGCTTAAATCTTCTTATTTTAGCGAAATGCTTCTAGTTTTGTTATCAGGAAGGAAAAAAACTGTGAAACATCGAATTGACTCACTATGAAAGATTAAGGAGGCTATGGATAGTGAGTCTAGACATTGAAATGGAAATCAAACAAGATGTACTATGCATTCGTCTTAGCGGTGAGCTTGATCACCACTCGGCAGATGAATTGCGGGAAAGAGCAACAAGTACAATAGAGGAACATCAAATTCGTCACATCGTCCTTAATTTAGAGTTTCTTACATTTATGGATAGTTCAGGACTTGGTGTCATTCTCGGTCGATATAAGCAAATTAAGCAACAGCACGGTGAAATGGTCGTTTGTGCGATTTCTCCAAGCATCCAAAGATTATTTGATATGTCTGGCTTGTTCAAAATTATTCGCTTAGAGCCAACAGAGCAATATGCTTTGGAAAGATTGGGGGTAGCGTAATCATGAAGAATGAGATGAAGCTACAGTTTCGCGCCTTAAGTCAAAATGAATCCTTTGCGAGAATCACTGTCGCTGCCTTTATTGCCCAGCTTGATCCGACGATGGATGAGCTAACAGAAATCAAAACAGTGGTGTCAGAGGCTGTGACCAACGCCATTATCCATGGATATGAGGGCAATCCAGACGGAATCGTCTATATATCCGTTGCCCTTGAAGATGGATTTATCGACTTGTCGATTAAAGATGAAGGCTTAGGAATAGCGGACGTTGAAGAGGCCCGTCAACCATTGTTTACTACGAAGCCCGAGTTAGAAAGATCAGGTATGGGATTTACGATTATGGAAAACTTCATGGATGAAATAGAAATTCACACTGCTGTTGGAAAAGGAACTGAAGTTCGATTAAGGAAGCATTTGGCTACAAGCAAAATGTTATGCAATTAGGGGAGTATGCCGATGGATGTGGAGGTAAAAACTGACAAGAAAGAAAACTTCTTAAAGGACCATGAAGTTAAGGAGCTCATTAAAAAAAGTCAAGCTGGTGACGGAGATGCAAGAGATCTAATTGTGCAAAAAAACATGCGTCTTGTCTGGTCGGTGGTCCAGCGTTTTCTTAATCGAGGATATGAACCAGATGATCTGTTTCAAATTGGTTGTATCGGGCTATTAAAATCAGTCGATAAATTCGATTTATCCTATGATGTGAAATTTTCCACTTACGCGGTACCGATGATTATTGGAGAAATTCAACGGTTTATTCGCGATGATGGGACGGTAAAGGTCAGCCGTTCCCTGAAAGAATTAAGCAATAAAATCCGCAAAGCAAAGGATGATCTTTCAAAAAATTTAGGAAGAATCCCAACGATTAATGAATTAGCTGAGTTTTTGGATATTTCCGCTGAGGATATTATTCTTGCTCAAGATGCGAACAGAACACCCTCCTCCATTCATGAAACCGTCTATGAAAACGATGGAGATCCCATTACGTTACTTGATCAAATTGATGATGGGAATGAGGGAAAGTGGTTTGATAAGATCGCTTTGAAGGAAGCGATTCGTGAGCTTGATGAACGGGAGAGACTCATTGTCTATTTACGTTATTATAAGGATCAAACCCAATCAGAAGTGGCCGAACGGCTTGGTATCTCCCAAGTCCAGGTTTCAAGGCTGGAAAAGAAAATTCTACAGGAAATGAAAGACCGTATGGATGTGTAATCCATACGGTCTTTTCGTGTCCATTTAACCTTTGATTTGCATCCTTTACGGTCTAAGGCTTGATTCACATCGCTGCTCGTATCATACCTAAGATGTTCACTCCCTACTCCCAGTCTGGAAACTTTTGGTGTTCATAAGGAAATTGCTGTTACTCATACTATTTGTACAAGGAAATCAAGGTTTGGGATGTGTATGTGATGGAAGAAACCATTTATATCCGGATGAGACATCGTGTCCAAATTCGTCCGAATGATACCGTTCTTCTAAAGGATATCGCGCAAATTATCGCCCACGAAAGAATTCATCAAGACCTGCAAAACCTTAAGGTATATACCTTCAAAGCACAGGATAACAACATCATTATCATTGATGTTATGGAGGTAATAGAAAAAATCACACGGGCCTTCAATAGTGTAGAGGTACAAGCCATTGGTCCATCACAATCCATAATTGAAGTGATCTATCAAAAGAAAAGGATGTCTGTCCCGTTTTTTGTTTTAACCTGGCTCCTGCTTTTCTTTGGTTCAGCCCTCGCTATTATCTATTTTCACGAGGATGTAAGCATGCAGGCTACCCAGCAAAAAATTTATACCATTATAACGGGAAGAGTAGAAGCAAGACCGTTGATATTCCAGATTCCATACTCCATTGGACTAGGTTTAGGAATGATTCTTTTTTTTAACCATGTGTTTCGCAAACGGCTAAATGATGAACCAAGTCCTCTTGAAGTAGAAATGTTTAATTACCAGCAGGATCTCGATCGATATGTCAGTCTAACGGAAAACAAAGAAAGCATGAAGCGCATCGATGGTCATTAAAATCCTGTTTGTCATTTTTGTTGGTCTTGCTGGGGGAATTGCGGTTGGATCTGGATTTGTTGCTTTTTTAGCCGTTTTGGGGATTATTCCTAGGCTTACTCAGCTGACAAAGACAATGAAGATGATTATCTGGTACCAATGGGCTGTTGTTGCAGGTGCACTAATTGGTGGAATGGGAAGCTTGAGGGATCCTGCAATTTTCTTCCCTTCACTCACACTTATTCCACTCGGACTTGCAGGAGGAATTTTTGTAGGAGCGATGGCTGCTGCACTTACAGAAGTATTGAATGTATTTCCTATACTAGCGAAGAGAATTGGCATTGAGGACAAAATTGTCGTCTTGATGATGGCTTTTGTCTTTGGCAAAATCTTTGGTTCTTTATATCAATGGCTCTATTTAGTTGGAAGATAGAAAGCACACCAGCTGCGGGAAAGGAAATGATCTATGGGTGAACGAAGGCGAATCATTATCATTACAGATGGAGACGAGTATGCCAGAAAAGCAATTGAACATGTTGCTCAAGAGATAGGAGGACGCTGCATTTCCATGTCACATGGAAATCCTACTTCATTATCTGGTCAAGAAATAGTCAAGTTAATTAAAAAAGCTAAGCAGGAGCCTATTCTAGTCATGTTTGATGATAGTGGAATTGTAGGCGAAGGATATGGGGAGACGGCGCTTAAATACGTGGCCAATCACCCAGATATTGAAGTATTAGGAGTCCTGGCGGTGGCAGCAAAAAAGAACCAAGGTGAATGGACAAAAATAGATATAAGTGTTGATCGTTATGGAGAACTAACACCCTATGGGGTGGATAAATATGGCGAACCAGAGCTTGAACTAGGAAGACTGTATGGGGATACGGTCTATTGTCTAGATGGGCTCAAGGCTCCTGTTGTGATTGGCGTTGGTGATATAGGGAAAATGGCAGGTATGGACTCCTATGAAGTTGGCGCGCCCATTACGAAAAAAGCGATCGAAGTCATCCTAGAAAGGAGCGGATTTTATGACCAGTAAAGCATCTTCAGAAAAAATCCCAATACCAGCAGTCCCTGATGATGTGGAACGTTTTATGAAGGAACGTATTGGTCTCGGGGAAAGCTTTGATCTGAGTATTAGAAAAATAAAAATTCTCAAGAAGGATGTTCACATCTATTCAGTTAATGGTTTATGCGACACGATTCCAATTGTTCAAATTATTAAGGAACTCGTGGAGCTTAATGATCATGAAAAATATTTAAAGGACCTATACGATTTAATTCAAAACCGGTTATTGCATCAATCTGTGACCCCAATGAAGAGCTTGGACGAGCTAGTCGATCAACTTCTATCTGGGTTAATCGTCATTGTGATGGAGGGTGAAAAAGAAGCCTTCGCCGTTGATGTAAGAAATTACCCAGGAAGACAGCCGGAGGAGCCCGTAACAGAAAAGGTTGTCAGAGGTTCGAGAGATGGATTTGTCGAAAATATCGTTCTAAATACAGCCTTAACAAGACTGAGAATCAGGGATGAAAGATTAAGATTTGAAATTCTTCGAGTCGGGGAACGGTCGAAAACAGATATTGCGATAGGCTATGTGAAGGATGTTGCGAATCCTGATTTAATTGACATCATTCGCAAGGAGTTAAAAGCGATAGAGGTCGATGGGTTAACGATGGCTGATAAAGCAGTTGAGGAATATTTGGTTAAGCAAGGCTATAATCCCTATCCGATGGTGCGATATACGGAAAGAGCAGATGTAGCTGCCACCCATTTACTCGAGGGACATGTCCTAATATATGTTAGTACTTCGCCGAGTGTGATCATTACGCCGATAACATTTTTTCATCATTTGCAGCATGCGGAAGAATATCGCCAATCTCCAGCTGTTGGTACCTTTATCCGTTGGTGTAGATTTCTAGGCGTTTTTGGCTCATTGTTTTTGCTACCCCTATGGCTATTATTCGTTCTAGAACCTGAGCTTTTCCCCAAGAAACTGGAATTTATCGGACCGAATGAGAA
>DLCS01000087.1:0-10697 GCA_002480735.1 Bacillaceae bacterium UBA7792
CGCTCTGGGCGATTAGGGACGATGGGATTTGGACTTCCTGCAGCCATTGGTGCACAGTTAGCTGCACCTGATTCAACGGTGGTCTCTTTAGTTGGAGACGGCGGCTTTCAAATGACACTTCAAGAACTAATTTTATTGAAAGAATGGAATTTACCAGTAAAAATCATCATTATGAATAACGGATCTCTCGGCATGGTCCGTCAGTGGCAAGAAACCTTTTATGAAAAAAGATACTCGCAATCTATCTTATCTTTGCAACCAGATTTCGTTAAACTTGCAGAATCCTATGGCATAAAAGCTTGTAGGGTAAGCACGAAGGAGGAAGTGGAACGGACATTTCAAGAAGTATTGACAGACCGGGAGCCAGTTCTTATTGATTGTTGCGTGGATCCTAATGAAAATGTCTATCCAATGGTAGCGCCAGGGAAAGGTTTACATGAAATGCTTGGGGTGAAACGATGAAAAAGAAGATGATCACGGCATTAATCCATAACCAAAATGGAGTATTAACTCGTCTCATGGGTTTATTTACGAAGCATCAGTTCCAAATTGAAAGCCTTTCAGTTGTATGCACAAAAGTGAAAGGGGTTTCAAAAATGTCCGTAACAATAAAGGACGTGGATGAGCATAAGTTTTTGCAGCTGGTGAAGCAAATAAATAAACAAATTGATGTCCTTTATGTAACAGATGGGGCTAACCAAAATGTTGTTGCTGAAGAGTTAGCTTCGATTAAGAAGCTACTATGTTGATTTATATATGAACTCTACTCGAACAAAACGTAATAAAGCACCTAACCCTACGAAAATTTTGTACCAATGTATGGTTAGAGTACTTAATTAAGACTTAAAATGCGAAGAAAATAATAAAAATGATGAGAGCAAATTTCTCTCCATGAAAGATGGGGAGAAGATTGCTCTCAAATTTTTTTATGAGCATCGATTTTATAAGTATTCGCCAGATTAACGAACAGTCAGAGACCCTCACGAGGAAGCCACTGAAATTCTTTGTCATACATCCACTTTTCCACTTTTTCTCCCTTACTTTCCATAAACAATATCGAGTACAAATCCTATGCTTCATCCTGTAAGCTCCTAAATTACTTTTTATATACTTCCATTTTGAATATTTTTAGGGAATATAAGGTAATTTAAATACATACGTGAAGCTGGAGGAGGAAATTGAGGTGATACGAATCAGGAGACGCCCTTCAAAGAAAAAAGCCAAAGGACATTTTAGAGCGGCACAACAAAATCCATCACACAACACCCTGTTATCGAAAAATCTGGAAGAAAATACACAATTTTTCTCTTCTCTATACGAGGAAAGTTCAGATGTGGTTTTTCGTTCTTTTGTTGTTGGTAAGAAAGGCGCCACCATTATTTATATAGAAGGATTAAGTGATACTCAAAAGCTAGACGAACAGGTGCTTGAAACATTATTAGATAAAAATGAGTTTGATGAAACAGATTTCCTTCTTTCTATAAAAAATCGTTTACCGATTTCAAATATAAAAAAAATTTCTACGTTCTCAACCTGTATTGATTCAATTGCTAATGGAAGCCCCGTTTTACTAATTGATGGGTTTGAAGAGGCCTTTTCACTAGGTTTAGTGAAATTTGAGAAGCGCTCGATTGAAGAGCCTCAGGCTGAAGGTTCCATTCGAGGTCCAAGAGAAGGGTTTACTGAATCTCTTGGTGTTAATACATCTTTATTGCGTCGGATTATTAAAGACCCTGCACTGAAAATGAAAACCGTACATGTCGGCAAATATACGAAAACCAAGGTTGTAATTTCTTACATTAAGGGACTAGTAGATAAAACATTAATTGAGGAAATCGAAAATCGTCTTAATCGTATTCAGATTGACGGGGTATTAGAAAGTGGGTACATTGAACAGTTCATTGAGGATAACCCCTACTCTCCCTTTCCACAGTTATTATATACGGAGCGTCCTGATGTGGTATGCGCAAATTTATTAGAGGGTAGAGCCGTTTTAATGATTGACGGGACACCTTTTTCCTTGGTGGCGCCAGTAAGTTTTTTTAGTCTATTTCAATCTCAGGAGGACTATTATGAGCGGTTTTGGATGGGGACCTTCGTCCGCACTCTCCGGTTCCTTTTCTTAGCGGTATCCTTATTTCTCCCATCTGTATATGTGGCTATTACAACGTTCCATCAGGAAATGGTTCCAACAGACCTGCTATTAAGTCTTGCTTCGTCTAGAGAAGGCGTCCCCTTCCCTGCCATTGTGGAAGCTATTATGATGGAAATTGCCTTTGAAGCTTTGCGGGAGGCTGGAATACGTCTTCCTAAACAAGTGGGTTCTGCGGTCAGCATTGTTGGTGCGCTCGTCATTGGACAAGCAGCTGTTCAGGCAGGGATTGTTTCTGCACCTATGATTATCATTGTAAGTATCACAGGGATTGCTTCATTTATGGTCCCCCGTTATTCGATAGGCCTTGCCATTCGAATGTTAAGGTTCCCTATCATTATCCTAGCAGGCTTTTTAGGGTTAGTCGGTGTGATGCTTGCATTAATCCTGATCATTATCCATTTATCAACGCTGAGATCATTTGGGACCCCTTACTTGGGTCCAATATCCACACAACAAAAAAATTGGATGCAAGACACGTTCATTCGTTCTCCTTTATGGAAGATGAACACACGTCCTCGTTTGACAGGAGAATATAATGCTGTAAGACAAGGTGCAAATTTAAAGCCTGGTCCTAACAAGAGCGGTGAATAAGGCAAGAATGGAGGTGAAATTGACGTGCTTGAAAAAGGAAAGATATCGACTCTGCAGATGGAATTCATGATTATTCCGGCGATTATTGCTACAGGTGTGCTTTCCATCCCTTCCATATCTGGAAAATATGCTCGTCACGACATGTGGATGACGCCAATCGTAGGCTCTATAATCGGTTTTATAACAGTATATATTGTTTGGAAGCTCCATCAATTGTTTCCGAAGTTAACCCCCTTCCAATATAGTGAAAAAATCCTTGGGAAAGTAGTTGGAAGAATATTTAGTCTCTTTCTTATTTTCTTTTTTCTCCATGATACAGGGATAGTCATCAGGCAGTATTCTGATTTTATCACCAGTAATGTCATGCGCGAAACACCTAGCGTTGTATTCTCCATCAGCATCACTTTTGTAAGTGCACTGGCGGTGCGTGGCGGGATAGAAGTGATTGCAAGATCGGCCGTTATTTGCACCACCATATTCCTGTGTGTGTCCTTGGTACTTCTTCTTTTAATAAAGGATGTTGAAGTTAGCTACATGCTTCCTATTCTAGAGGACGGGCTTCTCCCTGTAATGAAGGGAGCATTGGTACATACTGCATGGTTCAGTGAATTTTTCCTTTTAGCATTTATTTATCCTTTTATCAATACCCGAGGAAAGGGTCTTAAGTCAGGGATGAAAGCGTCTTTGTATGTTATGCTTCTTCTTTTGTATTTTCATTTATTTGTACTTACCATTTTAGAGGTTTCAGCTGTTAATCAATTATATCCTGTACACTCAATCATCCGTTCCATTTCTGTGTTTGGGTTTTTCGAAAACTTTGAAATTATCATTACCGCTTCCTGGGTTCTCGGAAATTTCATTAAGGTATCCGTCTTTTTATATGTAGCTAATTTGGGGATAGCGCAACTATTTGGACTTTCAAATTACCAAATTACTGTGTTTCCATTAAGTCTGCTCTTGGTTTTATTGAGTTATTGGGATATCCCAAACATTGTAGGGCTAGTAGACTTTTTGACAAAAATTCAACCATTTTATTTCATCCTTGTTCAGACCGTTTTCCCCCTATTCTTACTAATCATTGCTTTCGCACGTAGGAAAAGGAGTGAGAGCCGTTGAAAAAGAGTATTCTTGTCATGTTGTGCTGTTGTTATCTAACTCTTACTGGTTGCTGGGATCGGGTAGAGATGCAGGATCTCGCAATTATTACGGCGGCAGCGATCGACCGATTGGAGGATGGAAAAACAAGAATTTCAGTCCAGCTATTTATCCCCCGTGCTATTACGAGCGGAGAAACTGGTGAGGATCCAAGCTTAGGATCCACTTTTGTTCGTGAAGCAACGGGAGAGAATCTAGCAAACGCTATTTCGATGTTACAAATGAATGTACCGAGGAAATTGTTTTGGGGCCAATGTAAAGTATTTATTTTTGGAATTGAACTGGCCAAAAATGGGATACGTAAGCAAATAGACTATTTGATCCGCCATCCAGGACCGAGGGATAATTCGTTTCTATATGTTAGTGAAGATGAGGCAAAGGAACTTTTGACATTAGTTCCACCATTAGAAAGATATTCAGGAGAGGCACTGAAAAAATTAACACAAGAAGAAAAGGGAATGGGTTCTACATTAAGAGATGTCGATAAGGCCTTAATGGGGGAAAGTGAAAGTGTTTCTATTCCCTATATACAAATGTTGGTATCAAAAGAACCTACAAGGAAATTACATGAAACGATACCTGTTATTGAGGGGATGGCTATTTTTAAAAAAGAGCAAATGATCGGAGTGTTAAACAAAAAGGAAACTCGAGGCTTATTGTGGTTAAAGGACGATATGAAAAGAAGCACCATATCCATTAAGTTAAAAGATGGAGACGGAGAAATTTCGATGACACCGACGTCAGGAAAGAGCAAATTTAGCCCCGAAATCAAAGAACATCGCTGGATTATGAACCTTAACATTACTATAGAAGGAGATATTGTTCAGAACGAAACACATTTAGATCCCATGGATAAGGATGTGTTGCTTAAAATTGAGAAAGAATACGAAACAGCTTTAAAAGAAAGAGTCGCCCAAACAATCGAAAAGCTCCAACAGAAGTTCAATGCAGATGTCAT
Organism: Bacillaceae bacterium UBA7792; assembly: GCA_002480735.1. Lineage (GTDB taxonomy): Bacteria > Bacillota > Bacilli > Bacillales > Cytobacillaceae > Robertmurraya > Robertmurraya andreesenii. The sequence continues at coordinate 4,860 of DLCS01000087.1, forward strand.
GAATTTTGGAAGGAGATTTCATCAAATCTACCCGAATGAATGGAGTAAAGTAAAGGATAGATGGGATGAAAAATTCCCAGAGGTTGAAGTCAAAATTATGGTTACTGCGAAGGTAAGGAGACATGGCTACATTGGTCCTCCCGCTGCGCTTCCAAGAGACGAGGTGAAGGAATAATGCTAGTAAATTGGAATACAATATTTGTTGTGCAAGTTCTTATTTGGCTAATTGTGTTATTCGAGTGGAAACGCCTCAAGAATGCCCCGAAGGCGGACAAAATTACATTTGTTACTATCCTGATATTGTCCGCCTTGCTGTCCTTTTTCCAACTTGATAACTTGCCAGGACCTATGACTTTTCTGGATTACATTTTTGGTCCATTAGGTAAAATAATGGAGTAAAAGTAAGTCCCAGTCAAATGTGGCATATAATGTCACACTACCTCCTTGTAAGATACTAGAGTTGTTAGGAAAAAACTACATATTTTGTCATTAAGTTAGCGCCCTAAAGATTATACTTCAAGACGCAATCTTCTTATTTATGATGAAACAATTCTAATCATTTGTGAAAAAACACAGCTTTAAACCGCTTCCGTCCCCCACTTTTTCTCCTTTTGTACAAAAAGGATGCCAAGCTCGTGGTGGTCCCCTTCATAGAGGGCTCTTTGCACGAAGCGAACTTGGCCATTCACATCAAGTACCTCTAGCTTGCAGTGAGCACGGTTCCGCTGCAAGGCCTCATAAAAGCCTTTTTCGTCGTGAATGGCTGTTCCGTTCACCTTTGTGATCATCTCTCCAACCTGTAAAGCCATTTTGCTAGCGGGCGATTCGGGCAGAATCCCCAGAATCATGAGCCCATTATTTCTTTTTGAGAAATAGAATGGTAGATTTTCATCGACAACCCGCTGTCTTAGGGAGAGAACTTCTCTACCAATTATAGCAAGAGCCACGACGGCAATGGACAAGATTGGGTACCAGTAGCAACCGATTGATAAAAGGGCTAGAAGAATTCCCAGTGCCACCACTCTTTTACCAGTTGTTTGAACACTCTCTTTTGGCAGCATTCCTTGAATTTGCTGGTGGAATCCAATCGCAAACGGGACGAGCAATATAGAATAGGATTCGGCTCCTATGTTGATAACCGGCCACCATTCAAACGGAGGCTGTAAGGCGGTACCAGGTACAAATAGAAATACTGGAACAAGCCACAATCTTTTTACTTCATGAACCCCGACCTGCAGGCCTCTCTTACTTTTCATTAATTTAGGAGACGTTCCTTTCTTCCCATTTAAAATGATGAGAAGTCCCTCTCCAATCAGTAGCAGTGTTAGCAAAACTGCAATGGACGGATAAATTTTTTCATCTAATTCTGCAAACGAATTTTGAAAGAATGGTACATTCCACTTTTCCTTACCAGCAAAGATAGTGAGGAAAAAAGCAAGGCCGACCGTAAAGACAGGTGATAGAAGACGAAGCTTCGTTGTCAAACTCAATAGTAGCGTAAGGGCCGCTATGAAAAAAATGGTGGCAAAGGGAACCGCAATCCCTAAACCGAAGGTAAAGATTGAGATTCCAACTCCGACAATCATTCCCACCGGGAGGAGCTGCCTCAATTCGAAGTAAGCATTCTCCGCACGAATACTGAAGTTTTTCCGCTCCCTCTTAACCCTTGAAACGCCTAATACAGCTGCCACGAAAAAGCTAAAATAAAATACTGGATGAAGGAACAGCTTGAGCGTACCCTTCAGAAACTCTATCAACCAATCTAGCCCCACATCTGCCACCTACCTTTTATCATAAATCAATAGGGTGAAACTCTCATCTGTCCACCCCAGAAGGACAAATCCAACAAAAAGTCCACCGGCGGTACCTGGTACCACCTTTATTTTACCAAATGTTAGGCAGTAAGGGCAGAGGAAAATGCATGTACTTAGGAAATAGTCTATTAGAATGAGCGAAGCTAGCAATTTAGTAGGAATTGCTAGCTTCGAATATAAGGATCTTGTTAATAGCTTACGCCTGTTCTGTTGTGGGTTTTCTCGAATTCCGTCATGTTTGGATCAAAAAACTTATCTGTAAAGGCCGCAACAAATTGATCGTTTTGGATATAGCCTGAACCCCATGTCGGATCCATGGTCAGCCAGCTTCCATCAACTTTCGCTTCCACCCAAGCGTGATTGGATGGCCAGAATCCGCTGAAGGCGGTCCCTTCAATGAATCTTGCCTCAATATTGCTTGCTCGAAGCAAAGCAACAGCCAAATATGCGTAGTCCTGACACACGCCTGTTTTTTCCTCGAGTGTTTTCAGTGCACTGTCATCCCATTCAAATTCATTGTTCTTCATTTTGCCAACATCATAGGAGACATTCTTCGCTACATAATCATAAATGGCTTTTACCTTTTCTCGTTCCGTACCGATTCCTTTTGTGATCTCCTTTGCCAGCTGTATGATTTCTGGTGCGTCTGATTCGATGCCCCTTGAAGGAAGCAGATCGCGCTTATCCTCACCGGTAGATTCGACCTCAAATTTAGCAAATCCAAAATAGCGGAAGCGATTGCTATTCTCTTCCTTAATTTCTGGGACACTCACCGTAATTTCATAGGTCCCAGGTCCAAACCTTAAATAGAAGGAATCATCAAAGGAAAAATTCTCAACTGGAATCACATCTAGCGCCTCATCTTCTCCTTTTTTCGATGTGATATAAATATGGCTCGTGTCTTTCGCAAATTCTGCTTTTGGATCGATCGTCCCTTTAATCCTGTATTCACCATTCGAGACTTCACCACCAAAGGTAGGATAATCCAAAGTGACCCCTCGCTCCACGTAGACATTGGAGTATTCAATCGGCTTCATCACTCTATCTGACTCATTATCTATTAATATGTTTGTCGCCACCTGGTAGTAATTATCCCGTTTGGTATCCGGAACTAAGACCTCTAATTCATGCAGACCCTTTCCGTAAAAAAGTGGGACTTCATATTCAAATTTCCCATTTTTTATTGGAATCACATGCTGCCATTTTTCCGAATCCTTTAACAGGTTGAGCATGATCATGTCCTGATCGGATAGATTCTTCACCTTTCCTTTTATTATAAAGGTTTCGTTCTTCTTCACATAGCTGGTCTTCATGTCAACGGATAATCCTGCCGCATATCCAAACGGAGTATATGAAACATCACGCTTCATTTCTGGATTCACATTAACGACATCAAAACTGGCCGTATCATAATAATAATTCTCTGAATCGGTACTCGGTAACTGAACGGTTACCTGGTATTCACCTTCCCCATTGAAAAAGTGAATCGTCTGTTTAAATTTCCCTTCCTTAATCGGAGCATAATATTCATGCTGGGATCCTGCTGGACCTTCCTCATTCGAACGGACCTTGATCCAGGCAAAATCTGATTTTAGCCGATCCGACTGTTCAATCTTCCCCTCTACCGTCACTTTCCCGTTCACCGCAAATTTCTTGTACTTTGGCTTGCTGATGGTAGCCGCAATTTCCTTGCTATATGACGTTAGCTCTAGAGGTACAAGCTCAAGTTCACTATTCTTTTTTTCAGCTAATTGTTCATATTTATCTGCTTGTTCCTTTGTTTTGGAGTCGCTTGTGCTTTTGTTGCTACAAGCAGCTATAAATACAACACTACAAAGAAAACAAAATAAAATGATTCGTAATGATTTCTGCCTCATTTTCTCCTCCTTAACATGTTCATGTGTTCTATAGGTTTTACGTACAACCTTAACGTAAGTTCCTGAGACTTACGACTCTATTTCATCTGCCAAAAAATCTGTCTTTTTTGCTACTTTCATATTCAAGTAATTAGTTCTTCATAATTTATTCATAATTCGTTGTTATCATTTTCCTATGACAAACGACTTAGTGATTCAGGAGGACAACATTATGGCCAAAAGGCACTCGATAAAGTTTAAATTAGGACTTTCCATTATCATTATCATCGGAATTTTTTCAGCCGTTTCTACTTTAGCTGTTTTGAATTTCGGGAACCTCATCTCCAACAGTCTGGAAGATAAAAAATCATGGGAAGTTTTATCCATTATTGATGGGCTGCAGGAAACAACAAGGGAGGCTGGGATCACGATCCAGCAGTCTGATGAATCCCCTTCGAACGTGATTAATAAGCTTCGAACAGACATCGACAAGGATTTTGAATCACTATATAGCCTGACAGCCGATAATAGCGAACAACAGCAATTACTAAAGAAAAGTGAACATTACATAAATGATTTCTATTCAAAAATCGAAGACATCATTACTTCAAGTTCGGCGGATGATGAAGCGACCTTGAAAAATAAAATTATGGAGGCGGCTCGACCCGCAGATATGGCAGGTGATAACAAGACCGATGAATTCCAGGATTCCCTTACCAAAATTACGGACATCGAAAATGCTGAGCTGCTTGAACGAGACAATCAGACAAAACAGCTTCAAAGCCAACACAACAGGTGAAATGGTTCTTAAAGCTGCATCTGTCGGTGAGATTTCTGTGAATGATGCTGTGTCCGCCATTATGACCGTACAAGGCTCCTCCAAAGATGTTCTAAATGTGATGAGCCAGCTCAAGAATTCCTCTAAGGAGATTGAAAAAATTGTTGGTCTCATTACGAGCATTACGGAACAGACCAGCTTACTCTCCTTGAATGCTTCCATCGAAGCTGCACGTGCTGGCGAAGCGGGCAAAGGCTTTGCCGTCGTTGCGAATGAGGTGAAAAAGCTTTCTGAAGAAAGTAAGCATTCCGCTCAGCAAATCCAGCTCATTGTTGATGATATTCAGCAAAAGATGCAGGCGACAGATGAAATCATTAAGGAAGAGCAAACCTATATTCTAGCTAGCTCGGAAAAGGTCATGAAAACATCGGAAGAATTTCATAACATCCTTACCTATATTGAAAGCATCTCCGACAAGATTGGTACGATGACCGCCGCCTCCCAGCAGCAATCAAGCATCACGAATGAAATGACGGCTGCCATTACAGAATTATCGGAAGGACTGCAACAGAATGCAACCACTTCCCAAGCCATAACCATGGGTGTCCAGCAGCAAACCGAAATCTACAGAGAAATTGAGGACCGGATGGAAAGACTACAGGAAGTATCAAATGAGCTTAAAAGACATACGAATCGATTTAAAATCTAGCTTGGCGACTTGGGCGAGTTCATGGAAAGAGACAGGGCTGTTGTCCTGTCTCTTAAACTATCGCCATCATGAGTCGCCATAGGAGGAAAAATGCTGCTATGGAAAGACCGCCATAGATCGTACTCTTTGTGATTTTATTGCTTTTTTCATTTATTCCAGCAAAATCAATGGCAGCAAGAATTAGACCAATAAATAAAAGTCCTAAAAAGATAGACAAGTTCCCTCTTTGACTATCTAGTTCGAATTCCCAGTTTTCATCTGCAACTTGAGAAAAATAAAAAACTAACAATAAAACTACCAGACCTAAATAAGAATAGGTAACAATCGTAAACTTCTTTTTGTCCATATATTCTCCTTAATACCAATTACTATTGTAATGGTTGGTGATGAACGCCTGCTCCTAACCTACCATGATTTGCGTTTGTCTGTGGCTGAAGGATAGGATCCTTTACATCCTCAACATCTTGAATATCCTCAACAGGTTCGTTTGTTTTTGTATCAGTTGAATTATCCGATGGATTTTCAGAAGGGCTCTGTGAAGATTCCTAATGTGTTTTCTGGTGTTGTTTTTTTGTTTTTTCTTCACCTGTCTCACCCAGGCTCTATCTCCATTATGAAAAGCAAACAAAGAGACAAGATATTAACCTGTCTCTTAAACTATCGCCATCATGAGTCGCCATA
>DLCS01000087.1:10841-11445 GCA_002480735.1 Bacillaceae bacterium UBA7792
AATGCTGCTATGGAAAGACCTCCATAAATTGTACTCTTAGTCACCTTATTCCCCTTCTGGTTAATTCCTGCAAATTCTATTGAAGCTAGAATCATTCCAATCAAAAGAAGGCCAGCAAATATCATTAAATTTCCTCTTTGACCATCTAATTGAACCTTCCAATTTTCATCTGCGACTTGAAAAGCATAGATGATAAATACAATCACGACCAAAACAATATAACAATAGGTAAAAATTGAGAACTTCTTTTTGTCCAAGGTTTCACCTCATTTAACGAATCTTTTATGTTTTATACTATTTGTAGTTTTGAAATACATCGTTCTTAGTATTATTGCTGTACTGGGTGAGGTTTGATCCCTCCACCACCTCGATGATGAATTGGGTTTCTTTCTGTTTGATCCACAGGAGTATTTGGCTCCTTAACGGGTTCATTAACTTGCGGCTGTACAGGCTCCTCTATTGGATCTGTGGATGGACTTTGCTTAGGTTCTTCAATTGGTTTTTCTTTAGGCGGATTTGTCTTGCTGTCTTCTCCGCCACCCAATAGGTCTTCAATCCAATTCTGAATTGGCTCTTCCGCACCTTTCGTTACCCCTTCTTCCGC
>DLCS01000088.1:0-653 GCA_002480735.1 Bacillaceae bacterium UBA7792
GTTTCAATCATTTTCCCCCAAGCTTCCCGCTCTTTCTTCGAAACCTTTGCATATCCATAGCCTGGAACATCAACAAAGTGGAGGATCTCGTTAATTAAGTAAAAGTTAAGGGTTTGCGTTTTACCGGGTTTTGATGAAATACGTGCTAACCCTCTTCGATTCAGCATTTTGTTAATGAAAGAGGATTTTCCTACGTTCGAACGACCCGCTAAGGCAAATTCAGGAAGGTCCCCTTCAGGATATTGCTCAGGTTTGACGGCACTAATGACAATGTCTGAACTAACGACCTTCATTCCGCACCACCATTCAACGCATGCCTTAACACCTCATCCACATGGGTGACAGGGACAAACTGTAAATCATTTCTTACACTCTCTGGAATATCATCTATATCCTTTTCATTATCCTTCGGTAGAATAATTTTGGATAGGCCTGCACGGTGAGCGCTTAGCGATTTTTCTTTTAAGCCACCAATTGGCAGGACTCGTCCTCTAAGAGTGATTTCTCCAGTCATTCCTATCTCTTTTCTGACAGGTTTTCCTGTGAGAGCTGATACAAGTGCAGTTGCAATTGTAATTCCTGCTGATGGCCCGTCCTTTGGTACCGCACCCTCTGGAACGTGGATATGAATATCTGTTTTCTCATAAAAATCT
>DLCS01000088.1:831-29785 GCA_002480735.1 Bacillaceae bacterium UBA7792
TTGATCGATTCCGAGCTCAACGGCCTTTGAACGTACATAGCTAAAGGCTGCCTGCGCAGACTCTTTCATGACATCGCCTAATTTTCCTGTCAAAACGAGCTTCCCTTTTCCTGGTGATAGAGAAACCTCAATTTGCAAAGTATCCCCACCAACTGTTGTATAGGCAAGACCTGTCGCTACGCCTACCTGATCCTCTAATTCGGCTTGACCATAGCGGAATTTTGTTTTTCCCAAAAATTCCTCGACATTCTTCTCTGTAACAACCACTCGTTTCCTTTCATTGGCGACAATAATGCGAGCTGTCTTTCTACAAATGGCTGCCAATTGACGCTCCAAGCTCCGTACGCCCGCTTCTCTCGTATAGTAGCGAACAATTTTTTGAATGCCATCATCTCGAACCTGCAGCTGGGATTTTGACATTCCGTGCTCTTTAATTTGTTTTGGTAAAAGATGATTCCTTGCAATATTGATTTTCTCTAGCTCTGTATAGCCTGCAATCGTGATGATTTCCATACGGTCTCTCAATGGACCAGGGATGGATGCCAAATCATTCGCTGTTGCGATAAACATAACCTTCGATAAATCATAGGTTTCTTCAATATAATGGTCACTGAAGCTGTGATTTTGCTCTGGATCTAGTACTTCAAGCATCGCAGCAGACGGATCCCCACGAAAATCACTAGACATTTTATCGATTTCATCAAGCAAGAACACAGGGTTTATCGTTCCTGCTTTTTTCATCCCTTGGATGATTCGTCCTGGCATGGCTCCTACATATGTACGGCGATGTCCACGGATCTCTGATTCATCACGAACGCCACCAAGAGAAATACGGACAAAGTTACGATTTAATGACCTAGCAATCGATCGAGCTAAGCTTGTTTTTCCCACCCCAGGAGGTCCTGCAAGACAGAGGATAGGCCCTTTTAAGGAATTGGTCATTTTTTGAACTGCGAGATATTCGAGAACCCGTTCCTTCACCTTTTCGAGTCCGTAATGATCCTCATTTAAAATACGCTCTGCTTTTTTGATATCTAGATCATCATCCGTCGCATTCGTCCAAGGGAGTGAGATAAGCCATTCGATATAATTTCGAATAACGGAGCTCTCTGCGGAAGAAGATGGAACCTTTTCATAGCGTTCTAGTTCTTTAAGCGCCGCTTTTTTGACATGCTCAGTCATATGAGCATTTTCAATTTTTTCAGTTAGCTCAGCGATTTCACCTGTTTTACCTTCCTTTTCCCCGAGCTCCTTTTGAATCGCCTTCATCTGTTCACGCAAATAATATTCTTTTTGCGTTCTTTCCATCGATTTCTTGACTCGTTGACCAATTTTCTTTTCTAGATTCAAGACTTCTTTTTCGTTATGAATCATTTCGATCAATCGCTGGACTCTTTCTTTTACATTGATGGTCTCTAGTATATCTTGCTTGTCCTTCAGCTTTAACGGCAAATGGGACGCAATAATATCTGCCATTCTTCCTGGTTCTTCGATATCTGCTAGACTTGAATAGGTTTCAGCTGAGATTTTCTTTGATAACTTTATGTATTGTTCGAAGTATTCCAGAAGCGTTCTCATGAAGGCTTCAGTTTCAATATCTTTCTCTGTCAAATCATCATATGTTTTCAATTTGACGGCAAAATGATCCCCTTCATCGTAAAAGGTAACAATTTCACCTCTCTTAAGACCCTCAACTAGTACACGAATGGTGCCGTTCGGAAGCTTCAGCATTTGTTTCACCTTAGTCAAGGTACCCATCTGATATAAATCTTCTTCCTTAGGGTCATCTATAGACATATCTTTTTGGGTAGTCAGAAAAATAAGACTGTCATCTACCATTGCCTTTTCCAATGCTTGAACCGATTTATCCCGGCCTACATCAAGATGTAAGACCATAGTAGGATATACGAGTAAGCCTCGAAGCGGCAGGAGGGGGACGATTATTTCCTTCTTTTTCGCCATTTTCTAGCACCTCCACATGCATATCAATCTTCAAAATAGGATAATTCATTGTACAATTCTATCGTATTTACTAATAATAGTCTATTTTTAAAGCGGTACCTGGTACCGCCGGTGGACATTTATACGGATTTGTCCATCTCGGGTGGACAGTTTGCCGCTTTTCATATAAAAACTTCGGTTTACAATGCAACCGAAGTCTTATTTCATCCTTTAGATCGTTTCTTTTTTCTTCAGTTCAATGGATGCTGTAATGGCTTGCTCCTTTGAGTGCTCTTTGAGTAAGGCAATGTCAAATACTTCTGATAAATGGATGACCGGTACGATGTTGATTCCATCGATTTCTTTTAGCATCGATTGAAGATTCTCCTTAGGGATAATGACGGTCTTTGCACCGGCTTTTTTGGCGGCTTTTATTTTCGGGTATACCCCACCAATTGGTTTTACATTTCCGTGGATGCTGATTTCTCCTGTCATCGCTACCGTATGATCAATCGGGTGTTTGTAGATAGCCGAATAGATCCCTGTTGCCATTGCAATACCGGCAGAAGGCCCATCAATCGGGATTCCACCAGGGAAGTTAACATGAATATCATATTCATCGGCCGGTACACCCATGGAACGCAGAACCGTGATGACATTCTCAATCGATCCCTTTGCCATGCTTTTTCTTCTAATCGATTTCCCTCGGTCCCCAATGCTTTCCTCTTCGACAATCCCGGTAATGTTGATGGTTCCCTTTACTTTGGTAGGAATGGCCATGACTTCAATTTCTAATAGGGCCCCTGTGTTTGGTCCGTAGACAGCAAGACCATTGACCAATCCAATGGAAGCCTCATGCATAATTTTACGCTCGAGGCGGGGGGTAAGCTGACTGGAGTGAACAACCCACTCAATATCCTCGTCTCTAATAAAATTGCGCTCCTCTTGGATCGCCAAGCCAGCGGAGGTCTGAATCAGATTGACGGCTTCACGTCCATTTCGTGCATAATTCGCTAACGTTTGTAATCCTTGTTCACTAATGGATAAATTGACCTTTTCCGCTGCTTTTTTCCCTACTGTTTCAATTTCCTCTTCCGTTAGCTCTCGGAAAAAGACCTCCATACATCTTGAACGAATAGCGGGAGGAATCTCACTTGGAGTCCTCGTTGTCGCACCAATGAGTCTAAAATCTGCAGGTAGCCCATTTTTGAAAATATCATGGATATGATTCGGTATTTGCGTATTTTCTTCACTATAATAAGCACTTTCCAAATAGACCTTCCGATCCTCTAAAACCTTAAGCAGCTTGTTCATTTGAATCGGGTGTAATTCCCCAATTTCATCAATAAACAAGACTCCGCCATGTGCATTTGTGACAGCTCCTTGCTTCGGCTGTGGAATGCCAGCCTGTCCCATGGCACCAGCTCCCTGATAGATAGGGTCGTGAACAGAACCAATAAGTGGATCAGCGATCCCTCTTTCATCGAATCGAGCCGTTGTAGCATCCAATTCAACAAAAACGGATGTAGGCCGAAAGGGAGATTTAGGATTTTTTTTGGCTTCCTCGAGAACTAAGCGGGCAGCGGCCGTCTTTCCAACTCCTGGCGGACCATAAATAATCACATGCTGTGGATTCGGTCCGCAAAGTGCCGCCTTCAAAGATTTGATTCCATCTTCCTGTCCGACGATATCTTCAAAGTTGGAAGGACGAACACGCTCTGAAAGTGGCTCTGTTAAAGAAATGGATCTCATTTTTCGCAATTGATCCATTTCCTTCCTAGACTCCCTATCTATCGATACCTTTTGGGTTCGCTGATTTCTTAATAAATTCCAAAAGTAAAGCCCTATCACTATCCCGAAAAACAACTGGATAAATAAGGCGATTCCTGTCCAACTCATTGGTTTTCCCTCCTGTATCCCTTGCTTGTTTATAATGGATAGTATCTCCTTCTCAGGATTGGAATAAACCACATTTTTTTCATAACCTATGCTGTTTTTGATATCGCCTTATACTCGTATAAATTCATGTATCCAAAAAAATAAGGACAACCAAAATCGGTTTGTCCTTATCCTCTTTATGCTTATTTAAGCAGATGTTTTCGTCTTTTCTTCAATTAGCGTACCATCATTTAAAACAAGCTTTGGTGCACTGTTTTCAGTAACAGTTTCCTTTGTGATGATGCATTTTGAAATATCGTCGCGTGATGGCAGATCATACATTACATCCAGCATAATCGCTTCAATGATGGAGCGAAGGCCACGGGCACCAGTCTTACGTTCAATCGCTTTCTTCGCAATTTCCTGTAATGCTTCCTCATCAAATTCTAGCTCCACATCGTCAAGCTCAAGCATTTTCTGATATTGCTTTACCAACGCATTCTTTGGCTTAGTCAAAATTTGAATCAAGGCATCCTCATCAAGCGGGGTAAGGCTAGAAATGACTGGCAAACGACCAATGAATTCAGGAATTAAGCCAAATCTGAGTAAATCCTCAGGTAAGACCTTAGATAATAGGTCCTTATCATCGATTTCCTGCTGCTTCAAATCCGCTCCAAAGCCAATAACCTTTTGACCGAGACGACGTTTAATAATCGGTTCGATTCCATCAAAAGCACCGCCACAAATGAAAAGAATATTGGTTGTGTCAATTTGGATAAATTCCTGGTGTGGATGCTTACGTCCTCCTTGAGGCGGCACACTAGCGACCGTACCTTCAAGGATTTTTAAAAGGGCCTGCTGCACCCCTTCACCGGAGACATCTCTCGTAATTGATGGGTTCTCAGATTTACGTGCTACCTTATCAATTTCATCAATATAAATAATTCCTTTTTCTGCCTTTTCCACATCATAGTCAGCAGCTTGAATTAGTTTTAACAGGATGTTTTCCACATCCTCACCAACATAGCCCGCCTCTGTTAATGATGTTGCATCTGCAATCGCAAACGGAACGTTTAAAATACGTGCAAGTGTTTGAGCAAGCAAGGTTTTCCCGCTTCCTGTCGGACCAATCATGGCAATATTACTCTTGGATAGCTCAACGTCATCAATCTTACTGTTAGAATTGATACGCTTATAATGATTATACACGGCTACAGATAGGCTTTTCTTTGCTTGATCCTGGCCAATCACGTATTCATCTAGAATTTCTCTTATTTCCTTTGGCTTTGGAACATCCTTAAATTCAACTTCTTCCTCTGTTCCCAGCTCTTCTTCAACAATTTCTGTACATAGCTCAATACATTCATCACATATATAAACCCCCGGTCCAGCTACTAGCTTACGAACCTGGTCCTGTGTTTTACCACAGAAGGAACACTTTAGTTGTCCTTTTTCGTCATTAAATTTGAACAATTTCTTCACCCCTTAAAACTTCTAAAAATCAAAAAACCGAAGTTTGAATTCATCTGTCTTACTCATACCCGTTTTCTACCATTCACAAAACAGTAGGGACTATTAACTTTTTCGACCTGTTAATCCCTTACTTCTGTAAAGATAATGCGATTGTTATGTATTGCATTGTACCACATATTATGTATGGACAGGAAATGATAACTCTTAGGGATGAAACATGAACCTTCGAGCTTTTATCATTTCGAAAATTGGCTATGTACTAGTTAAGCTTAACCAAAATGAATCAGGTTAAATCGGTATTTTCTGTTAAAGATATATTAAAAATTAGTTGCTTAAAAATATGTATATGTATGAAATAAATGGTATAGGCTGCTTTGCCATAAAAAAAGCATAAATTAGCCTACTATTTTAAAACAAGGCACGATAAATATCGCGCCTTGTTTATGAAGGTTTCAATTACTCAATCGTTTTGCTGTTATCTACAAGGAAGTCAACTGCTTTACGAAGCTGAATATCAGCTCTTAAGCCTTCTACGCTTCCTAGTGCTGCAGTAATATTTTCTACAGTCATATTGTACATTTCAGCCATTTTCTTAAGCTCTTCGTCTACCTCTTCTGGTGTAACTTCAATATTTTCCTCTTTTGCGATCGCTTCAAGAGTTAAATTGATGCGTACACGCTTCGCAGCGTCTTCCTTCATTTGCTCACGTAGAGCTTCTTCGTCTTGACCAGAGAATTGGAAGTAAAGATCTAAGTTCAAGCCCTGCATCTGAATGCGTTGCTCAAATTCCTGCATCATGCGATCGATTTCGTTTGTCACCATAACCTCTGGTACATCAATCTCGGCATTATCAGCAGCTTTTTCAACAGCCGTATCACGTACATGATGCTCTGCCTCATGCTTTTTGCTCTCTTCAAGACTTGTCTTGATTTTTTCTTTTAAAGCATCTAATGTTTCTACTTCATCGTCAGCATCTTTTGCAAACTCGTCATCAAGAGTTGGAAGTTCTTTTCCTTTTACTTCATGAATCTTTACTTTAAACACGGCTTCTTTACCTGCAAGCTCTGCCGCATGGTAATCCTCTGGGAATGTTACCTTAACATCCTTTTCTTCTCCAGCAGCAGCACCAACTAACTGCTCCTCGAATCCAGGAATGAATTGTCCAGAGCCAAGCTCTAATGTATAGTTGTCTGCTTGACCACCTTCAAAAGCAACGTCGTCGACAAAGCCTTCGAAATCCATGACAACCGTGTCACCATTTTCAGCTGCAGTTTCTTTTACAACAAGCTCTGCATGACGCTCTTGAAGAGCCTTTAATTCATTTTCTACTTCTTCATCCGTTACTTCTGTATCAAACTTTTCTACCTCTAAGCCTTTGTATTCACCAAGCTTCACTTCTGGTTTAACCGTAACGGTTGCTTTGAAAATAACGGGCTTGCCCTTTTCAATTTGCTCTACATCAATTTCAGGGCGATCTACTGGATCAATTCCAGTTTCTTCAATTGCATTTGCATATGCTTCAGGTAAAAGGTAATCGATCGCATCTTGATAAAGTGATTCAACACCGAAACGTTTTTCAAACATTCCACGTGGCATTTTTCCTTTACGGAAGCCTGGAACATTCACTTGTTTAACAACCTTTTTAAACGCAAAATCTAAGCCTTCGTTAAGCTTTTCTGCATCAATTTCAATTGTAAGGACACCTTGGTTTCCTTCTGTTTTTTCCCATTTTGCGGACATACTAAAATTCCCTCCAAAAATCTATTCTCATTCCGATTTCGTGAATATGTTTTAGATCATTCCATATCCAAATTAATATGTAAATACAATTATTACACATTACAACCACTACATTATAACATACGTTTTGTCTGTTTCAACAGAGAAGCTAGAGATTCGGATAAGAAATTTCTTCTAATTTTGTAATAAAAGAAACGGCTTTTTCCACTTCCTCTGGCAACGTTTGATACAGCTCTGCTATCCCTCTTATCGACGCTTCTCTTCCATGATATTCTAGGACGGTTACGTGATAGGCAGCAGCCCAAACCGCAGGGCCACTAGGCTTTAATTCAAACGGGTACAATAAATATAGATGTCTTTCCACAAGACTGATTAACTGATGAAAAAACGTTGGATCCTTGCCCTCTAAATCTTCAACCTTTTCCTTAATCTCCAAAAATTGCTTGAAGTCATGGAGAGAGGGAAGAGCAGTAGGGACAATATGTTTTTCATCACCAAATTTTGCAACGATCACCTCTTTTTCATATTCCTGCTCCTGTAAAATATTTATGAGCATGGTTTTGAGAAATGGATGCCCCTCCTTACTTTGTAAGTACGCCTTTATTTCCTTTATGTAAGGGCGAATATTTTTTTGCGAGAGCTCCACAATCTTCCGCATTTGCAGATTGCTATCATTGTTTTCCAGTAAATCTAACGGTCTATGCGGTACATACTCAGGTTCATCCTCAGATTCAAGTGAACTTAGCCTATTCTCAACCATCCGCTTACTAAAGGTCAAAAAGTTCGAAAAATGCTCCCTTTTCTCAAAAGGTATCGCCTGCTCATCATCAAGCGCCTCTATCGTTGTAACTATCTCCTCATAATCATGCAATTGCACAAGGATCATCATATAGAGATCGAGTGTTTGGAAGTATTCTCCGATTCCTTCCTTCAGCATAATCTTTGCCAGATCCTTCGCTTTCTCAAGCGCACCTGATTCATAATAAGCGAGGACTAGGCCCATATAGACATTACTGTCGTCAGGGGCAAGCTCTTTCGCTTCTTCAAACATTTGAATGGCAGCTGTGAACTTTTTTTCTTGAAGCTGTTCTAGCCCCTTATCCACAAGCCTTTTCTCAAGGTCGGGAAACGGAATGATTTTAGGTCCATTTTTCTTCATTTTGCTACCGCCTCTAAATTTGTTGAGGTAAGTTTAGCATGTAAAGAGTGAAAAAACAAAACAGAAGCAACCGATAATCGATTGCCTCCTGCAACATTTCATATTATCCTATCATCTCTGTTTTTTGCTCGAACGCAGAAATTTGTTCATCTAATTGCATCGTAATTTCAATCTCATCCCAGCCATTTAGGAGCATTGTTTTCCAATAAGCGGAGATTGGGAATTTTGCTGTGAAACCATCCTCATCCTTCACCGTTTGCTCTTCCAAATTAATATGTAGAGCAAATGCCTTCTCTTTTCCCTTTGTGAGCAAATATTTAACCTCTTCCTCTTTTAAGACAATAGGGAGCATCCCATTTTTCAAGCAATTTTGATTAAAAATATCTGCGAATGATGGGGCAATTACGGCTTTGAAGCCATAGTCAAGCAGTGCCCACGGGGCATGCTCCCGGGAGGAGCCACAGCCAAAATTTTCATTTGCGATCAGGATTGTCGCACCGTCATTCTCTGGTTTATTTAGCTCA
The DNA here is from genome assembly GCA_002480735.1 of Bacillaceae bacterium UBA7792. Taxonomy (GTDB): domain Bacteria; phylum Bacillota; class Bacilli; order Bacillales; family Cytobacillaceae; genus Robertmurraya; species Robertmurraya andreesenii. The sequence goes on from DLCS01000088.1 coordinate 9,547, forward strand.
AACTCTTCATTAAGCTGACCTTCAGACTTAAATCTCCAGTCATAAAATAAAAACCTGCCAAATCCTGTTTTCTCAATTCTCTTTAAAAATTGCTTTGGAATGATTTGATCTGTATCTACGTTTGCACGATCGAGTGCAACCGCTTTTCCCGTTAGCTCCTTAAACCCGCTCATCTCTGGTCCCTCCCCTTTAAACTGTTGCATAGGTTTTTCGAATATCTACAAAATGTCCATTCAGCGCTGCCGCTGCTGCCATTTGAGGACTAACTAAATGCGTTCTTGCCCCGGCACCCTGGCGCCCCTCAAAGTTTCGGTTTGAAGTTGAAGCACAGTGTTCACCGCTTGGGACGACATCTGCATTCATGCTTAAGCACATGCTACAGCCTGCATCGCGCCATTCAAATCCCGCTTCGATAAATACTTTATCCAGCCCTTCCGCTTCCGCTCGTTTTTTCACCTGCTGTGAACCAGGTACAACTAAGGCTCTCACTTCAGGATGCACCTGCTTTCCTTTCACAACGCTTGCTGCCGCTCTAATGTCCTCAATTCTCGAATTTGTACAAGAACCGATGAACACATGTTGAATCTTAATATCTTCTATTCTTTGTCCTTCCTTTAAGTCCATATAGGCTAATGCACGAGTTAAAGAATCCCTCTCTAATTCTGTTTCACAATCTGCTATTGTCGGAATTCTCCCATCGACCTTTGCCGTCATCGATGGATTCGTTCCCCAGCTAACCATTGGAGCGATATCATTGCCATCAATTTGGATGATGGTGTCATATTCAGCATCCTGATCCGATGCAAGTTCTTTCCATTTTTCTACATACTTTTCGAATTCCTCATCTTTTGGAGCATGCTTTCTCCCCCATAAATAATCGAAGGTTGTTTGATCAGGACTTACTAGGCCGGCCCTTGCTCCGCCCTCGATGGACATGTTACAGATCGTCATTCTTTCTTCCATTGACATGTTCCTGACAACTTCCCCACAATATTCAATTACGTGACCAGTACCAAATTTGATTCCGTGCTTTGCGAGAATATAGAGGATCACATCCTTGGCTGTGACACCCTCAGCTAGCTTTCCATTAATCTCTAGCTTCAGTGTCTTCGGCTTAGACTGCCATAAGGTCTGCGTGGCTAAAACATGCTCAACCTCGCTTGTTCCGATTCCAAATGCGAGGGCTCCAAATGCCCCATGTGTTGATGTATGGCTATCCCCACAAACGATCGTTTTTCCCGGCTGGGTTAATCCGAGTTCTGGTCCGATCACATGCACAATCCCCTGCTCTGGGCTATCGATACCAGCTAATTCGATTCCGAATTCAAGACAGTTTTTCTCAAGGGTAGTCATTTGGTTTAAGGCTACTTCATCATCAATTTGCGTTCGATTAATCGTTGGCACATTGTGATCCATCGTAGCAAACGTGCGATCAGGTCTTCGAACTCTTCTATTCTTCATTCTTAATCCTGAGAAAGCCTGTGGTGAAGTTACCTCATGGACTAAGTGTAAATCAATATAGAGCAAATCGGGTTTCCCTTCCTCACGATGGACTACATGCTTTTCCCAGATTTTATCAATAATAGATTTCCCCACTCTTTTCCCCTCCTAATGACTTTTTTATAAGGAAACACGACCATAAAGGTCGTGTAAGTTGCGGTGCATTGTGTTTTGGTTGGTCTTGCTTGCATCCTAAACGTAGCATCCCATAATGCTATTAATGGTCTCGTTATCAAGGATGGTTGCTTTGACTTCCTCCACCATTTCTGTCGTTGTGACCATTTTTTTACCAAGGGAACCAATATCCCTCGTTCTGAATCCACTATTTAGTACTTCATTCACGGCGGTCTCCACCGCCTCGGCTTCTTTTTCAAGTCCGAAGGAGAGACGGAGCATCATCGCTACAGAAAGAATCGTTGCCAACGGATTGGCGATATTTTGACCCGCAATATCTGGAGCCGATCCATGGATTGGCTCGTATAAATATGGACCTTTTTCTGAAATACTTGCAGATGGTAGCATGCCAAGTGAACCCGTTAGTACCGACGCTTCATCGCTAAGAATATCCCCGAACATGTTCTCCGTAACGACCACATCAAACTGCTTAGGATTCCTCACCATTTGCATCGCGGCATTATCCACAAGCATATGCTCTAAAGCTACATCAGGAAACTCCTTGGCAACCTCCTCAGCAACCTCTCGCCACATTCGACTTGATTCCAATACATTTGCCTTATCCACGGAGGTTACTTTGCCACTTCGATTGCGAGCCAATTCGAAAGCAAGCTTAATGACACGCACCATTTCCTCCTTTTGATAAAACAGAGTATCTACTACTGCATCGCTGCCATCCCGCTCTATGCGTTCACTTGGCTTTCCAAAGTAAAGACCGCCTGTTAATTCTCTAACCATCAAAAGATCGACTTCTTCGATGATTTCCTTTTTTAATGGAGAGGCATCCGCAAGACTAGAATAATAGTTTGTCGGACGTAGATTCGCATAAAGATCTAGCTCTTTACGAATTTTGAGCAACCCTTTTTCTGGACGCAAGTGGACAGGCAGCCTATCCCATTTCGGCCCGCCGACAGCACCTAGAAGCACAGCATCGCTATTCTTACATAGCTCAATGGTTTCGTCTGGCAATGGTGTGCCTAACTCATCCACTGCTCCACCACCAATTTCCCCATAAGAGAAGGAAAAATGGTGTCCAAATCTTTCTCCAATGGCACGAAGAACCTCAATAGCCCCCCTAGTAACCTCTTTTCCTATTCCATCTCCCGGCAAAACGGCGATATGCTTCTTCATTATGACCTCTCCATCCTTATGAATTTTTAACTTTCTTTACTCAACACTACCTACTACTTCCTTCTTGCGATTTTTATTAACGAACGGCATCATCGCACGAAGCTCTTTCCCGACCTTTTCAATTAGATGCTCATTTTCCCTTTCGTTGATTGCATTGAATACAGGACGGTTTGCTTGATTCTCAAGAATCCAACCTTTTGCAAACTGGCCATCCTGGATATCCTTCAGAACTGCCTTCATTTCCTTCTTCACTTCATCTGTTACGATACGAGGGCCCGTTACAAAATCGCCCCATTGAGCTGTATCTGAAATGGAATAGCGCATTCCTGCAAGTCCACCCTCGTACATCAGGTCAACAATTAGCTTTAATTCGTGTAGTGTTTCAAAATAAGCGAGTTCTGGCTGGTAACCGGCTTCAACAAGTGTTTCAAAGCCTGCCTTAACAAGTGCCGTAGTCCCTCCGCAAAGAACTGCTTGCTCCCCAAATAGATCGGTTTCCGTTTCTTCCTTGAATGTCGTTTCGAGCGCCCCAGCTCTCAAAGCACCAATCGCTCTTGCATACGCCAATGCGAGCTCCCTTGCTTCTCCCGTTACATCCTGATAGATGGCAAATAATGCAGGAACTCCAGCATCCTCCTGGTACGTTCTTCTCACCAAATGTCCCGGACCCTTTGGCGCAACTAATAGTACGTCACAGGTGGTTGGAGGAACAATTTGATGGAAATGAACATTGAATCCGTGAGCAAACATTAATGCCTGATTCGTTAAGTTGGGTTCAATCTCTTCCTTATATACCTTTGGTTGCAGCTCATCAGGTAATAGAATCATAACAACATCAGCTTTAGCCGTTGCTTCAGCTACAGTGTAGACCTCTAAGCCGTCTTCTACAGCTTTCTCCCATGACTTTCCTTTTCTGAGTCCGACAACCACATCGACTCCACTATCTCTCATATTTAGTGCATGGGCATGACCTTGAGAGCCATAACCAATTACTGCAACCTTTTTTCCATTTAAATAAGCTTCGTTTGCGTCTCCGTTATAATACATTTTTGCCATTGATAATCTCCCCTTCTGGTAGTTGTTTAATTGTTTTAGACAATAGAAATATTTCTTGTAGAATCTTTAGTACGTTGTGTGCCTCTCGGGAACGCAGTTGTTCCTGTTCTAGCAAGCTCCTTAATTCCATACGGCTTGATAAGCTCAATAAAGGCTTCGATTTTATCTGATTCACCCGTGATTTGAATAACCAGACTGTCTTTGCCTATATCCACAATGGATGCTCGGAACGGCTCAATAATCGCATTAATCTCACTTCTTGTGTTTGGAGTGGAAAGGACTTTAATCAAGGCGAGCTCCCTTGCAACCATCGCTTGCTCGCTTATATCGGTTACCTTCAGAACATCGATCTGCTTGTTCAGCTGTTTCGTAATCTGTTCAATAATGCTATCGTTTTCCACATTGACAGCACAGGTAATTCTTGATACTCCTTCGATTTCGGTATGACCAACCGTAATGCTTTCAATGTTGTAGTTTCTCTTTGAAAAAAGATTGGTGATCCGATTGAGTACCCCTGGTCGATTGTTAACCGTTAATGTAATGATTCTCTTCATAGCTTCACACCCACCATTTCATTCAAGCCTTTTCCTGGCGCAATCATTGGGTATACATTCTCCCCTGGGTCAATCCGGAAATCAAGCAATACTGGCTCTCGATTATTTAACACTTCAGATAAAACGGCTTCCGCTTCTTCTTCTGTTTGGATGACATACCCTTTAATGTCATAGGCTTCAGCTAGCTTTACAAAAGAAGGTTGAACTGGATTCTTACTATGGGAATAACGTTCTTCATAGAATAGCTCTTGCCACTGTCTAACCATTCCAAGTGATCCATTGTTTAAAATCACAATTTTTATCGGCAAATTAAATTCCCGAATGACAGCTAATTCTTGAGTGCTCATTTGGAAGCCGCCATCCCCAAGTACCGCCAGTACACATGCGTTCTTGTCAGCTAAAGAAGCGCCGATACTTGCTGGAAGTCCGAAGCCCATCGTTCCTAGACCACCAGATGTTACCCATCTATTCGCCTTCGAGAACTTGTAATATTGTGCAGCCCACATTTGATGCTGCCCTACATCTGTCACCACAATGGCATTTCCATTGGTCTTTTCATAGAGCATTTCCATTACTTTTTGCGGCTTTAGCTGACTATTATTTTTTTCATAAACATAAGGATATTCCTGCTGCCAGCTTTCTAGCGTTTGGAGCCATTCCTCATGAGCTGGAGGCTTTCCTTCCTGTGCAATAAGCTGCTTGAGAGCCTCCTTGGCATCTGCTACGACAGGGATTTCTGTTGGTACGTTTTTCCCAATTTCAGCTGGATCAATATCAATATGGGCTACCGTTGCATATGGTGCAAAATGGGCTAGATTCCCTGTTAAACGGTCATCAAATCTGGCACCGATATTAATGAGAAGGTCCGTTTCGTATAAAGCCATATTGGCGGTATAACAGCCATGCATACCTCCCATTCCGAGGAACAGCTTGTGCTCTGCAGGGAAACCTCCTAAGCCAAGCAGGGTATGAACAACTGGGATCCTTTGTTGCTCTGCGTAAACTTTTAGTTCCTCTGCTGCATCTGCATGAAGGATGCCTGCGCCAGCAAGAATGACTGGTTTCTTTGCTCGACTGACTGCCTCTGTTAGCTTGCGAATTTGTAGATAGTTTGGCTTTGTCGTCGGTTGGTAGCCTGGAAGTTCAATTTCTTTATCTTCCGGCATCTCCGCTAGACCTGTGGCAATGTCCTTTGGAATATCAATGAGAACCGGACCTGGTCTACCTGAGCTCGCAATATAAAAAGCTTCTTTCACAATATAAGGAATTTCCTCGATATTTCTAACCTGATAGTTATACTTAGTTATTGGGGTAGTAATTCCGAGAATATCCGCTTCCTGGAAAGCATCTGTTCCAATTACGCCGGTGGCAACTTGGCCCGTAAAAACGACTAATGGTAGAGAATCAATCATTGCATCTGTTAAACCTGTTACAATATTGGTCGCTCCCGGTCCCGATGTTACAATTACGACTCCCGGTTTCCCCGTAATTCGCGCATAACCCTCTGCAGCATGTATTCCCCCCTGCTCATGACGGGGTAGAACATGAAGAATTTTGGAATCATAAATCTTGTCGTAAATTGGTAAAACGGCTCCTCCAGGGTATCCAAAAATGACTTCTACCTGCTCCCTTTCTAATGCTTGTAACAAAAGCTCCGAACCACTTAACTGTTGTTTGCTTTCAGCCTTCATGTCCGTAAAGGCAGTCTCCTGTAACATTCGTTGCCCTCCTCTTTTTTAAAAAATATAGGCTCTGTAAAACTATTGTTGCCTGATACCGCCTTATGCGTTTGGATTCACTTCGTTGCTCGTATCGAGCAAATACGTTCACTCCATACACATAAGGCTAATATCAACACAGTTCATAAACACAGCCAAAATATAAAAAGCCCATCCATCCCCATATGCCTACTAAAGCTAGGCAAAAGGGATGAAAAGGCTTTGGAAGCTTTTCCACGGTACCACCCTAATTCACGGCTTGCGCGCGTGCACTTATGGTCAATTGTGACCCTTTTGATAACGAGTGTTTGGCACTCGGCTATCCCTACTAAAAGGATTCTTTCAAGATAGCACTCCGAGGTGAGTTCATTTTAGGTAGCGACCACCGGTTTTCAGCTGGCCCGGCTCTCTGTTGATCCACTATTCATAAAATTACTTATCCTCTTCATCGCGTTCGTGAGTATGGAAAATGGTATTCATTGGTGTTTGATTAATGGCTATTCTTAAAACATTCAGATTTCTTATTTGAGGACTATCTTACTCGGAATTTCCCCCTTCGTCAACAGTATTTTTGTGAATTGTGCGATAATTTATATTTATCAGATTTATTGTATACGCTTACAATGTTGATACATCCTCATTTACGACTTCTAAAAAATTTTCGTAATTTTTTTCATAATAGGCTTACAAGAGAAGTTCTTGGGAAGAAAAATAGAAAAGCCATAGGATCAAAAAAACAACAAAAAAGTAAGTTGACCTCGAGGGAGCACTACATACTTCACCAATATGGTGTGTAGCGTGTTGTTTCCCAGTCTTTCGACACTGTCAACTCTTAGCCTTTGCAATTAATTGATCAAGTTTTTGACTGTAGCGTTTTTTTATAACATCCACTTCTTTCTTTATTGCTGCAGTGAATCTTTTGCTGCCCATATTATCGTGCACCCTATAGAAAGTAAGTGGTCGATCTAGAAAATGCATATCATGCTTTAATACGATTCGGTTCCATAAATCATAATCATGCGTATAGAGCATTGTTTCATCAAATAAGCCGACATCTGAGAAAAGGTCTAGTTTGATCATGACGGTCGAACCATTGATTGGACATCCTTTCTTCATATATTGATAAAAAGAAATTTTATTGGGGAATTTCGGATTAACCGCCAATCGAATCAGTGTATTATTTTTATCAATCCAATTAAAATTTGTAAAGGAAAATAATGCTTTTTGTTGTTTCATAAAAGCTAATTGTTTCTCAACCTTGGCGTGATGTAATAAATCATCGGAACTTAACCAAACAAAGTAATCCCCACTTGCTTGTTTTATCCCGACATTTAAAGCGGTAGCCGTACCTCCATTTTCTTTTTTTATATATTTTATTTTCTTCATAAATGGCCCAAGTTTTTCAACATACTTCGATGATCCATCATCTACAACAATTATTTCGATATTTTTGTATGTTTGGCTTAGGGCACTCGTAATAGCTCTGTCAACATACCTGCAGTTATAAAAAGGAATAACAATTGAAATCTTGTCTGTAAGTAATTTTGAATGAGCAGAGATGAATATTCCATTTCCATTCTTCTTTATCATCATGTTATGCTCCCTTCGCAGGAATTAAATTAACCTAGTGAGTATCGCACACTGTCAATCCTAATAAAGAGGGAAGCCTCTCTCATATTCTCTATATGCGAGAAGTAATTTATTGTTTGGGAAAATGGTTAAATTCCCCTGTAAAAAGAAATGAAATTAAAACAGAAGAAATGCCGTGTCCATACATAAATTTTCGAATAAATTAAAATATAATTCAGAATAAGGGAGTGATTTTATTTGTGGCTGATGTAGGGATTGTCATGCCTGTGTATAAGCAAGATGATAGTATTTTTAAGGCAGCTATAGACTCTATCCTCAATCAAAACTATCGCAACTTTCTATTGGTTATTGTTATTGATGGAGTAACACCAAATGTTGTAAATATTGCTAACCATTATGCTAAAAAAGATAAAAGAATTCGATTGATTCCAAGGATATATAATAACGGAACCGCATCTGCTTTAAATATAGGCTTTAACTTTTTAATGAAACAAAATAATATTAAGTATTTAACATGGGTATCAAGTGATAATATTTACTATCCTAATTTTCTATATGTTTTAAGGAAGCAATTAATAAACGCACCACCAGAGGTTGGCTTGGCATATAGTAGTTTTCGATTCATCAACGCAGAAGGTAAACCATTTAAACATTGGGACTTTTTTTTCAAACATCAGGACCAGCCAAAAGAAAACTTGGTAAATGTTTATTTTGTAGGTTATTCATTCATGTATAAGAAAACTTATGCACAAAAAATAGAAGGGTACCAATATACTCCAGTTGAGGACTACGATTATTTTTTGCGATTAACTGAGCACTGTGAGATTACATTTGTTCCTCAAAAACTTATGGAATTCAGGATTGAAGCTCCTTACAGTAATTCGATTCAAATAAAAAATTCAAACGAAAAGCGCAGAAGAAGACGGTATCTAATGCATTTTGTTATGACTGAAGCACGCAAACGGAGGAATATTTCCCCTGAGCTCACAATTATTTTTCCTGTAGGAGATTCATCTGAATTATCAAAACAAGCTCTGGAATTGGTGTTGGATCAGTCCTTTTCAAACCATAGGTTAATAATTCATGATATTTCCTCTAAGCAAGAGTTTCTTCCAGTGACAAATGAAATTCCTGATGTTCGAATGCAATATTTTTCTACGCCAAACGGTGTCTTACGAGACGTTTTGCTAAAAAGTCTGGAATTAGTTGAAACAAAATATGTTTTATTTTTTCAAGTAGGAAGCTTCCGTGATAGTATCCATCTCGCAGAAATGATGTATTCTGCTAATAGCAATCCCCTGGAAAATCAAGTATTAGGAGAGAATCAATTACCTGAGTTTGGAAAAGTGTATTCAACAGACTATATTTCCTCGCTACTCCAAAATAACAACCTAGGTTAAAACAATCATAATTAAGGGAAGCCTTGAAAATTAAAGCTTCCCTTTAATTTTGTTACAAGATCTGGCAAAACAGGTCACCAAACCACAATCAATTTTTGCTAAGATTCAACGTCATTCATCCTATAACGTTTTAGTAGAATAGTATGATAAACCTTTTATTAGCTCCTTAGAGCCAAGAGTTATTAATTCTGTAATTGGTTCCTAAAAACTCTTGAAGAATTCTTTGTTTTTCTTTTTCATTAGTTATCTTTTTTCCTATATAGTTTAATGGTTTACCATCCTTATCTACCCAATATTTCTGAACAGGATTTTCTTTTTTTTCATCTTCTAAGAAGAAAGCTGAATTTACCTTATGAATATGATTAATATAGAATCGATCCTCAATGATTTCATGTGGAAGTTTTATGGCTCCAGTCCAAATTCCAGTTTCCGATGGTTGGAAAATATTATGTCTCATCCCTTTTAAGTAATCTTTTACTCTATAGATTAAACAATTAAATGAACTTGAGAAATTAAAATACTCAGCAAGTTCGTTCCTCGCAGAATCGTAAATATAACCATTTTGACAAATTAACACTTTGGTTTGAAGTGAAGGTCTGTAACGATAAAGAAAATCTATATAATTCTTATGGTAGGCATCATCGCTGTAGAGATGTAGTTCATAGAAGTATTTATACCCATTAAGAGTATTTATTACTGTCTTCTCATACTCGCTGCTGGAAACAAACCTTATATTAAAGGGGAGGGGGGGATAATTTAACAATGCATTTTCAATATATTGTTTTGTGCTATCATGATACACGATAAAAGCAAGATAGTTTGGATTGGATTGGTTAATAAGACTCTTTAAGGTAAAATTCATGAAAAGAAAGATCCTTTTATTGATCCATTCCTCTGTTAGATGTGTATCTTCATTTGGTAAATTTGCATAATCATAAAGATCAGTTCGTAATGTCTCCCGAACATTTAGATTATTAAAAGGAATATATACAATGATACGTTTATCTGGCTTCCTTTGCCCAGTAAATCGGGTACCCAACAATATTCAGCACTCCTTATTTAAATAATTTTATTTATATATTCATATATAATATGAATCTTAATAATCCGTGCTGAATAAATTACCTAGGTATTTTGTGGAATTTGTAGAGCTAGAAAGCCAATTTATGCTTTCGATGATAAAAAAGATTTATATGTAAATACCCTCCTTATTATTCCCCGATGAAAGTGGCCATCATGATTTCAATTCAAAGATTCAAGAAATTGTTGCCTGAATGTTCATTCCTCATCCGGCAACCGTATATTCGCACGAATAAAATCAATCTAGAAATCAAGCCTCAGAAACGATTGACCACGTTACATTAGCCGTGTCCTTGCCCCCCCTCTCACATAATATTATAGTGATTTCTATATATTAATGGATTTCTTCAAATAACTTATACACAAGGAGAGGTGTTAATGTTTCAAAATAAAAAAATATTAATAACTGGCGGGACCGGCTCTTGGGGAAACGAACTAGTCAATAAATTACTAAATTTCAAACCGCAAGAAATTCGCATTTTCTCAAGGAACGAATATGCCCAAGTCAAGATGAATCGAATGTTTTCTGATTATAACTGCCTTAAATTTGTAATCGGTGATGTGCGGGATTATGAAGCTGTATACCATGCAACAAAAGGGGTGGACTATGTTTTTCATTTGGCAGCATTAAAGCATGTACCGATTTGTGAGGATCAACCTTCAGAGGCTATTAAAACTAATATTATTGGTACAGAGAATATCATTAAAGCCAGTATCCATCACGGAGTAAAAAAGGTTATCGATGTCTCAACTGACAAAGCTGTTGACCCGGTTAATCTTTATGGGCTAACCAAAGCCATTGGAGAAAAATTGATGATTCAAGCAAACCAATTGAGTAAAGATACACGATTTGTATGTATACGTGGTGGTAATGTGATTGGTACCAACGGCAGTGCCATTCCTTTTTTTATAGACCAAATTAAACAACACAATCAAGTACCTTTAACTTCAAATGAAATGACACGCTTTTTCCTAACAGTTTCAGAAGCCATTGATTTACTAATACAAGCTTCTGAATTGGCCATTGGAGGAGAAACTTTTGTAATGAAGATGAAGTCATGTAGAATTATTGATTTGATTAAAGTTTTGGAAGAACAATTTGCAAAAAATGAAATAGAAATTAAAAAGATTGGAATTCGTCCAGGAGAAAAACTTCATGAAGTATTAGTGTCTAATTTCGAATCCCAAAACACGTATAAATTTGATGAGAAATACTACGTAATCTTACCTTCATATGCCCCAGAGGGTCTAGAAAAAAAGTACAATCATTTACCAAAAGTACCTTTCACCAGATACCAGTCTAGTGATGAATTAATGTCACTTAGTGAAATAGAAGAAATCCTTAGAAAAGCAAATGTTCTTTCTACCTAAGGCGGTGCTTTAAATGAAGGAGAAGGGTATAATAAATGTTTTAATAACTGGTGCTAATGGATTTATAGGTAGGAATCTATATGTTGCTTTAGGAGAAGTTAAGAACATTTCGATTCAAACCTATACAAGGGATAATACAATTGATGAATTGGAACAATTATTAAAGCAGGCAGACGTAATTTATCATCTGGCAGGAGTTAATAGGGTAAACGATGATCAAAGCGAATTTATTAAAGGAAATGTCCATCTAACGGAACAGATTACTAGAATCCTGAGGAAAATAGACAGAAAACCTATTATTGTCATGTCTTCTAGTATTCAAGCTACAAATCACACACCATATGGAAAAAGCAAGAAAAAGGCAGAAGAAATCCTTGAAAAATATGCACAAGAAACGGACCATAACAAGGTGTTTATTTACCGCTTAACAAACGTGTTTGGCAAATGGGGAAAACCACAATATAACTCTGTAGTTGCGTCTTTTTGTTTTAACATTTCACGTGATTTAGACATTGAAATCCATGATCCACTAAAAGAAATAGAGTTAGTATATATCGACGATGTAATTAAAGAATTTAAAAGTCGAATATATCGGTTAAACGAAGTAAGAAATAAATCCATTTATCAAGTCACCCCAACATATAAAATAACTCTAAAAAATCTGGCCAATCAACTTTATGAATTTCATAAAATACGCAAGAACTTGATTTTGCCTGATTTATCCAACCCTTTGACTAAAGCACTTTATTCAACTTATTTGTCTTATTTGGACCAAAACGATTTTGCATATAGTTTAGAAATGAAGCAAGATCAACGTGGAAGTCTGGTAGAACTATTAAAATCGGATCATTCTGGTCAAATTTTCATTTCAACATCTCATCCTGGTGTCATTCGTGGTAATCATTATCATCACACAAAAGTTGAAAAGTTTTGTGTCATAAAAGGTAAAGCAAAGATTAAACTACGAGATATTTTTTCCGATAAAATCATTTCATACGTAGTGACAGATGCCATTGTTCAAGTTGTAGATATCCCTCCAGGGTATACCCATTCATTAGAAAATATTGGGGACAGTGAACTTATTGTGCTGTTTTGGGCAAATGAAATATTTGATCCAGAGCGATCAGATACGTATGTAAAAGAGGTGGAAAATGAGTAAAAAAAAGGTAGTGACGATAGTAGGTACAAGACCTGAAATTATAAGATTATCGGCTGTCATTCAAGCCTGTGACCGATATTTCAACCATATTCTTGTCCATACGGGTCAGAACTGGGATCCAAATTTAAATAAGATCTTCTTTGAGGAGTTAGAGTTAAGAACACCAGACTATATATTAAATGTTGTCGGGAAACATCTAGGTGAAACTATTGGAAATATCATTTCAAAATCATATGAAATTTTATTAAAGGAAATGCCTGATGCACTATTGATATTAGGGGATACGAATAGTGCATTAAGTGCTATTGCCGCCAAACGATTAAAAATTCCAATATTCCATATGGAAGCCGGTAATCGTTGCTTTGATGAAAATGTGCCTGAGGAAATTAATCGGAGATTGGTTGATCATATTAGTGATGTAAATTTACCTTATACTGAACATGGCCGCCGTTTTCTATTGAGTGAAGGAATTAGAAAGGATTTTATTTTCGTAACAGGGTCCCCAATGCCTGAAGTACTTGAACTTTTTAAAGAAAAAATTGATAATAGCCAAATTTTAAATGATTTAAAATTAGAGTCTGGAAAATATATAGTAGTTAGTGCTCATAGGGAAGAAAACATTGATCATGATCAAAACTTTCGAAACCTTATGCATGGATTACAGCAAGTGGCAGACAAATATAAACTTCCCATCATTTATTCTACTCATCCAAGAAGTTTGAAGCGAATTCAAGATACTAAAATCCCACTACATCCCCTTATTAAAATTCATAAACCATTTGGACTTTTAGACTACAATAAACTTCAAAAACATGCTTTCTGTGTACTTTCTGATAGTGGAACTTTAAGCGAAGAATCAGCTATCCTAAACTTTCCCGCTGTATTAATACGAACAAGTACTGAGCGGCCTGAGGTATTGGATAAGGGCTCTATAGTAATAGGTGGTATTACTGGAAAAGAGATTATACAGGCTATTGAGCTAGTCACTGAAGTATGTAGTCATAATAATCAAAGAAATGTACCGCTAGATTATATAGAGACAAATGTATCAATTAAAATTGTTAAACTTATCGAAAGTTACACAAAAATTATTAATAAGAAGATATGGGAGAAATGATTAGAGATAGTTACCGCTTTTTTTAAGAATAGGCTATTTCCGCATAATGGTGTCCTCTTTTTCATTAAGCGCCTTTCGCAGTCAGTGTGGAATAGCCTATTTTTTTGTATTACCGTACCGCTTCATATATCCCCTCATAGTATATTAATGAATAAAGTTTGAACATTTTTAGTGGGAAGGAAAGATGATGAATGAAGAAGAAGATCAAATCCATTCAGGGGCAGCAAGTGGCACCTAACCCAATTGGTCCTGAATGTATTCGAGTTACAAAAGTTTATGACTGGGTTGTACTCACAAACCGTGACCGGAATAAGGTTCCGATTCCTGATGAATGCTTTGCGCAAATAGAAGCTTGCCGTGATGATGGTAATATAGTTACGGCTACCTGTATGGAGGTACTGGATACAAGAAGATGTGATTTTGTTGGAGCAGTGCCTGCCAATATTCCAGATGTACCAGGAGCACAGATCGTTACACTAGCCTTCCATGTTCACATCCGTATCCAATTCTTCTGTAACGGTGTAGCGCTTCCTGGATGCAACTTTGTCGTGCCAGTCAGCTTTGTTGATGATGTTGTCCTTTGTTTCCCCGAGGGAACAGAAATCAACTGCAACATTTTTGATGTCCAATGTAATGTGTTATTGAATCAAATGCTAGGAAATATGGTTGTTATTGATGTTGTGATGTGTAAGGACGTTCAAGTAGAAGCAGAAGTGAAATTAGAAGTTGAAGCCAAGTTTTGCGGTCCGCGTGATATCATTCCAATTCCTGAATTGGAAGCGAATTGTCCGCCGCTTAGATTCCCGCAGCAATGTCCGGCATTCTTCCCGACTTTGAACTGTGAATGTCAAGGAGCAGCAGAATTTACGGGTACTGCAACAATAGCTTATACGGAGGGCGGGATAGCGGCTACACCTACAGGTGAACTTGATCTTACAGCCCTAGTATGTGACCAATGTACACTTTCAAGCAGCAGCATCCAGGTAAGTTTTGTTGATACACTTGGACCAACGCCAATCGGTACACCAGATGATGACCTTGACCAAAGCTTTATATTTACAGCAACAGACTTTAGACAGCCAACTTGTACTAACGGAACTGCTCTGACTGTAACCGGAACTGGAACATTCACACCATCAGGAGGGGTAACAGAAAATGCAACATTTACTCTTGCACTGACAGATATAACCGCTACACTAACCATTACTACTCCAACGACAACAGTCGTAATCGCTCTAACAGAAGCCACCAATCCAGGCTTCTCAGTTGATGTAGAAGATTGTGATCGTTTCGTTTAAATTAAAATATTACCAGGAAAAGAGATTTTCTTTGTTCCTGGTTTTTCTTTCCGAATTCTTCTTATTAATTGATCATGCTTTCTATAACTAATAACTAAAAGGAGTTTGATTTCATGTCCAAAAGCAATGCCATGCGCAAAGCCAGAAAAAAATTAAGAAAAAACAATTCCCAGCCCGCCGTTATGCAAAAGAGCCATCAACCTCAATTAAGGGTTCAGCAGCCCACGACAAAAGGCTGCTGCGGCGGAGGCAGATAATGTAAGTCAAAGTGCACTTTTTATAACAGCTCACATTCAAGATTCAGTGATCAGCCATTGCAAAAAGGAACTGCCGTTAGAGGCCTGCGGATTATTATCTGGAAGAAATCGGGTTATTCAATCCTTTTGGCCAATAAGGAATGTCGATAAAAGTCCTTATTCCTTTTCAATGGCTCTTGGTGAAATCGAAAGGGTATTTCACTCAATTGAGAGAAAGAATGAAGTGCTGATGGGAATTTACCATTCACATCCTACTGCTTCAGCCTATCCCTCATCTGGTGATATTGCATATAACAACTATCCGGAACTTGCTCATGTTATCATATCTTTAATGAAGAACCCCCCTGACATAAGGGCATTTAGCATTCAGGGAACTCAGGTAAATCCTATAGCCATACAATTAATGTAACTCGGAGCTTTTTTTAAGTATCTCATTTTTATCTTTCAACTAATTTGTTGATTTCCGTAGATGACTGATTGTCTAGCTGCAGGCATTTGGAGCTCGAGGCCATAAGATAATCCGTTCCCTGGCAAACTACGCCACTTCACGGGTTATCTTATGTTTGTCGCTCCTAATCAATCGCCTCCAGCTTTTCTATATGCCTCCCCGAGTTCAGCAAAAGCGAAATTTTGTTATTAGCCTCCATTTGCATTCCATTGTCATTAAAGAGTACAAAAGCTTCGACTGTCAATTTTTTATCTTCCTCGATATCCGTCAGCCTCATTTGAAGATTAGACAATGAAACTACTTCATCAGGCCCTATCACCAGATCATTAATTGACCTGATCCACAACTCCCCCTTTTCTTCTGCTTCTTCAAACCAATTTTCCTTGATATACTGCCAGCCTCTTGCTCCTTGTACAGTCTGAAGTCCTTTTGTGCTTGCTACATTCGGCGGCAGAATTTGACCAGTTATCCGGATACTGCCGGCAGGACTTACCCGTAAACAAATAAAAGGGTTCCGCAATGGCACTGTTCCGGTATTTTTGATAATTAAATTGCCAATTACCTTGAGGTTTTCACTATTGGCTTGATTAATCATTAAATGATAATCAAAAAAAGCCTGGGCATCGGTTATGGAATTGTTATCATTTGCCGGAGTATTTTGTTCGATTTCACCTTCTATTAGCTTACCTTCTTGTTCGCTTACTGCTTGATTAATTGTTTGAGTGTCGGATGAAAGTAAATTGATTAGTGCGTTAACTGATAAAATGGAAAATGGAGATATTCCTGATACATCGTGGAGTTTACATATTAAGCCAATTGAAAGGATATGAGCCATCTGTTCACTTATTATCTCCCATTCAGACCCATGTAGATTTGTTGGAATCATTACATGGATTTTGACCCCTTCCCGATTCTCCGGATTGTCCAGTTCATGAACTGCGACTTTTATGTTTAGCTTTTTGCATTCCTTTTTTATCAAATTAATCCACTTTACATCATGAATGCCTGAAGCATGGTATAGTTCAATCATGGACTGTTTAATTCTTGGGATTTGAAACAGGTTTACTGATATTTGTAATGCTGTTTTTCCTAATGGTTCTTCATCAAGAGCCAGTTTTACTTGCGCACCGCATTGTGAAAGACATTGCTGGATCGTCTTGACTATTTTCTGCTCATAGGACTCATTTCGCAATGAATTTTGCTTTAATTTTTGATCCTGAAAAATGATTATATGTTTATTGTAAAGTCCCGGATTAAGCTGCAGTACACCCTCTTCACTTTTTATATTAACCGAAAATCCTAACTCCCGAGCCCAATTATATAGAGCTGGCATTGAATCATCAGAAATGGATCCAATATATTTTTTGCCCATATGGATTTCCATTCCCATCCTCTCCTTCTCACATCGTTTTTTATATCATTCACACAGACTTACCTAATTATCTTATGTTACCTAAATAGTTATATGTTACGAAAATATCTGTCTCAGTGAAATCGCCCCTAGTTATCTGTCACGTTTAGATACAGGAAGCATATTTTAATATGAAGATTTTCACACAAGGAGTTTGCGGAATTTAGCTTATAAAGATGATAAAGAATCATCAATAAGACAGCCTTCAGACTATCGAAAAGGATGATTGATATAAACATCTCGATTGAGGAAGTGAATTGAAATGGTCAGAAATCCCAATCTTGAAATAAGGATGGAGAAGAAGTGTGTTGAATTATAATAATACGTCCGGAAACAGGCGATTAACCCCAGTTCAAATGGAACAGCATATTATTCATTTAAAGGCAGAACTAGAAAAATACAAAAATCAAATTAAAATATATGAGGAAGATTATCAAAACAGTTCGATTTATGAGTTAAAAGAAGACAACAAAAGACTTAAGCATGAGATCAAGCAGCTTACCCATCTCATCGAGGAAAAAGAGAATGAAGAAGAAGCGCTGTTAAAACGGGTTAATTTTAAAGAAGAGCAGCAACAGCAAGATGAAGCCCGTACAAAACAATTGCTCGAAAAATATGAGTACGAATTACAGCAACGCTGGGAGATTAATAAAAAGCTGGATCAGCTAAATGACGAGTTCGAGGAGAAAATAAGCAGTCTCAATCAATTCGAAGAAAACATAAAATCCTACCAAAACGATATCCTAGGACAGCTCGTACAACTATTTCAAATGCTAGAGCAAATCCATAAAGAAAATGCCAATTCCGATGCTTTAGAAGAGAAGCTGGCGAAAATATATAGTAAAGCGGAAGCACAAAGTGAAGAAATAAAAGAATTAAGTATTAAAGAAGAAAAGTATAAACAAGAATTGAAACACTTGTCGGAAAGATTACAATTAAAGGAAGAGCAATATTTACAGGTAATGGAGAAGCTAGAGAACACCAATAAAGAAGGCAAAAAGCAAAATGAAGCGAACAAACAAGAAATTAAGAGATTGAAACAAAAAGAACAGCAATATACCCAGGAAATCGTGGAGCTAACTAACTCTCTTAATGAAACAGAAAAACAACTTACCCTAGAAATTGAAAAGCTTAAAAAGGAAGCGGAACTTTTTTATGAAAAAGAAAAGCAATATACAAATGAAATTGAAAGATTAACAAATTCATTGCGAAATCAAGAAAATCACTTCAAACAAGAACTTGATAAAGAAATCGAATTTTATAAAGCCTTAGTCAAACAAAAGGAAAATGAATGGGTGGAGGAAATGAACGTATTAAAAAACTCCATCAAGAAAAAGCATCAGTCTTGTACAAAGGAACTTGAAGTATTGAAAGATAAACTTGATGAATATCAGAAACAAGAAGCCACTCACAAAGCGAAGGAGCAGAAACGAGCTGAGGAGCAAAGTATTTTGCAGAAACGGATTAAAGAACAGAAGCAAGACGAGGTCAGAAAAAACCAAGGGATACCTTTCCCTAAAAATCAGCAAAATAAGAAACCAACATCAAATTTGCGTATCTCCTTTGATGAAGTAAAACGAAAAACAAACCATTCCCAGCACTATAGCGAAAGCGGATTTAACCAACCGGATGTTAACAGAAATCTACATTTAACTAAAAGCAAAACGTTTGACCACATGTCGACGCATATGGTCAGTACAGGAGCTAACCAGTTTTCAAAAAAATCCGCAACTTCCCCGACTTCTTCATTAAATTCATTTTATAAATCGCACCCTTTATATAAGACTATATTACAAAGCGCGAAGAACCCAATCAATCCATTTAAAAATTTTAAAAGCTGAGATAAGACCGTAGTATGTTTAACGTGGCATTCCCAAAAGAAAGATGCCACTCCGTTTTTTGGACTTATTATGAATTTTCCGAGGGAGCATCTCCATGAACAAAGTTTCGATTATCTTTCCGGTAAAAAATGAAGGGGTGAATGTGAAAACCACATTAGATTCCCTTTTCAATAAAATGACAAAATACTCCTTTGATGTGATTGTCGTGAATGATGCCTCAACTGACCAGTGCTGTGATTTTATAGAAGATTATTCAAAGAAAGACCAAATCCACCTGATTGAAACTAACGGCATTGGGCCGGCTAATGCAAGAAATGCCGGCGCCCAAATTGCAACTGGTGATTATCTTATTTTTTGTGATGCCCATTTAGAATTTGAGGACTCTTGGATTGACAGGATGCTTGAACCGCTAGTAGCCGGCAAAACAGATGCCATTTCCCCTGCAATTGGATCGATAGGTAATGAATCTTTTATCGGGTATGGGCAATCATTAAAGCCGAATCTTAGAATTAAATGGAACCCTAAACCCACGGGACTCTGTGAAACGGCTATTTTACCAGGAGCCTGTTTGGCAATCAAAAAAACTACGTTCGAAAAAGTCGGCGGATTTGAAAGCGGCTTTTTGACCTGGGGCCACGAGGACGTGGAATTGTCCATCAAGCTTTGGCTATTCGGGTACAGGTGCCATATCCTCCCGACTGTTAAAATTCTTCATTTGTTTAGAAAGATACATCCGTATCAAGTAAAATACGAAGATCTTTATTATAATTATCTCCGCATGGCCTATTTACATTTTAATGCAAAGAGGATCCTCTCATGCAAAAGACTGATTCTCCATACAAGGGCAAGGGAGATTGAATTAAGGGTGCTTAATGACGGTGTATTGAAGCAAAGAAATGAATACTTTAAGCGGCGAGTAAAATCAGATGATTGGTATTTTAATAAATTTAAGATCGATTTTTAATTCGTCAAATAAAAAACCTCCTAATCACGTATGAAATTTCGGTACCGTTTCATTTAACGCATTAGAAGGTTTATTTTACGGGCTTTACTACCCGATTTCTAGCGTCCCAGGAGAGATTCGAACTCCCGACCGACGGCTTAGAAGGCCGTTGCTCTATCCTGCTGAGCTAC
>DLCS01000088.1:29936-33614 GCA_002480735.1 Bacillaceae bacterium UBA7792
GCTCTATCCAGCTGAGCTACTGGGACAAATTTTGGATTAATATTAAATTTTTGCTACCTTTTAACAAGGACATTATTTATTATATTAGGCTAACAATTAAAAGTCAATAACAAGATGACTCTTTTTTAAAAATTAGTGTAGACAAGGAAGGGGTTCTACTTCCTTGTCTGTTCCAAAAAATTACCCGAATTCATTATAGTCAAAAGTTCTTCGTAAATCCATCATTTCGCCATGTTCAAAATCATAAACATGGAGTTCGATCGACTTGTCTTGAATATCGAGAATACAATAGGTCTTCTCTCTTCTTCCCCTTGGCAATAGGAGGCTTCCAGGGTTGATAAACAGTTTCCCACGCACCATTTCGGCTCCTAATACATGGGTATGACCGAAGCAAACAATGTTAGCATTCACTTCCTCTGCTCGTAAAGAGAGCTTAATAAGAGACGATTTGACCGAATGGAGATGGCCATGAACGACTAAAAATCGTAAGCTTGCTAACTCCTCAACCACTTCACTCGAAAAAGCACTTCCAAAATCACAATTCCCTCTAACCACTGAAAAACCTTGCAGCGCCTGATCATCATTTGATAGCTCAGAGTCCCCACAATGAAGAAAGAGGTCAACCTCATCCTCATATCTTCTCCTTAGTTGCTCTAGCTCCGAACGAAGACCGTGGCTATCGCTAACTATTAACACCTTTGCCATTAATCCACACCTTCTATAAAAGAGGATAAGATTTTCTCTAAATTTTTCAGCGCATTCGCACGATGACTAATCTGATTTTTTTGTTCAGGGTCAAGCTCAGCCATGGATTTTCCTAAATCCTTTACAAAAAAGATAGGGTCATATCCAAATCCATTGTGGCCCCGTCTTTCTCTCAAAATTATTCCCTCGCAAGTGCCATGAACAGTCATTGTCTCGCGACCAGGAAAAGCCAACGCTAAAGCGCAATAAAATCTTGCTGTTCTCTCAGCTTCCGGAGTATCGTTTAGCTCCTTAAGGACTTTATCAATATTCGCTTCATCATTTTTCTCAAGTCCTGAATACCGAGCAGAATAAATACCAGGAGCACCCTTAAGCGCATCAACAATCAAACCAGAGTCATCAGCAACAACGACTTGCCCTGTTTTTCGGGAGATGGTTTCCGCTTTGATCGTGGCATTTTCTTCGAAGGTGGCTCCGTTCTCCTCAACATCCTCGATTTCTTCAAAATCTAATAAGGTTTTCACCTCAAACCCTAGCGGCTGAAACATTTGTTCAAATTCTTTTGCCTTCCCCTTATTCTTTGTTGCGATTAATACTGATTTCATTTGGAAGCATTCCCCTCTATTTTAGCTGTTGCTTCCTCTCCAATCGCTTTTCTTTGGTGCTCAAATAGCTCACTGATCCCTTCCTGTGCCGCTTTTAGCAACTCCTGCAATTGGCTATAGGAAAAAGTTGCTTCTTCACCTGTTCCTTGAACCTCTACAAATTCTCCATTTCCAGTCATCACAATATTCATGTCAACATTCGCTTTTGAATCTTCTATGTAATTCAAGTCTAGAACAATTTCGTTTCCCTCTAAAATCCCAACACTTGTAGCAGCTAGGAAATCCTTCACTGGATATTTTGCCAGCTTCTTCGTTTGATATAGACGATGCAGGGCTTGTACCATAGCAACAAATGCACCGGTTATCGAGGCTGTTCTTGTTCCCCCATCTGCCTGAATCACGTCACAATCGACCCATATCGTTCTTTCACCTATCGCGTCAAGGTCCACAACAGCTCGAAGCGCTCTTCCAATGAGACGCTGTATTTCCATCGTCCGACCGCTAATTTTTCCTTTGGCCGACTCCCTCACATTCCTTTGACCAGTTGCTCGGGGGAGCATGGAATACTCGGCTGTCACCCATCCCTTTCCTTGCCCTCTCATAAACGGTGGCACCTTTTCTTCTACACTTGCTGTACAAATCACCTTTGTATTGCCAACTGTGATTAACACAGAGCCTTCCGGGTGTATTAAATAATCCGTGTCAATTTGGATGGGGCGCAGTTGCAACGGTTGTCTTTCATCAGCACGCATCTTGTAATCCTCCCTTTCCATAAAGAAGAGGTGGCCCTAAAGCCACCTTCTTCCAGTGTCCAATCTTATTATAGCAAATAGTGTAGAAGTGTTACAAAACAGCCCTAAAAAAAGATTTCTTAATAGCTACCAGTATTCACCTTTTGCGGTCGGGTTACTGGCTTTGTCAGCTTTTCTCCATTTTCTTGAACAAGCTCGGCTTTGCCATTAACCATCACCTCAACACTCTCAATCCCCTCTTGTTCCGTAAGTGAAAGAACAAGAGAATTTAGTAGATGCTCAGAGATGATTTTTTTATCCTCAAAACTGCCAAATATGGATTCATTGAAATTCAAGGTCACTTTTTTGTTTTCTACCTTAGGATCATCAAGAAGCTTCACATCAGGAGAAAAATCATTTAATAAGGCTGATGAGTAGCTTGGTCCCCTAACGAGCTCAGCAACGATTCCAGCAATGCTATTGTCTTCCACGCGACGTGTGACAGGTACATAATAATTCTCTCCTTCTTCATTGGCTAGGAAATAGACAGTCGCTGACTTTGTATTCGTGATGTCTACAGCCTCGGAAGTATCAATATTGATCCCATTTGCTCGACTAACCTCCTTGCCAATAGGCGTACCTGCAACAGGCATTTCATTTAAATCGTGGCCATTCAATTTGAACTTTACCTTTTCGATGGTGTCAAATTGGGTTAAAGTCCACGTGACTGCCTGTAGAATCTTCAACTCATTTTCTGGCTTGTAGTTCTTAAATTCATTGGAAAAATTGACGATCGCCGTTTTATCCTTAATATCCACATCTACCTCTGTGTCAACAGGTAGAACGGCCGCAAACCCATTTGGAAGCATTTCCGTTACCGGTCCTCCCTCAACCAAATACGTCAATGCCTGCTTGGCTACCGACTCTGTTTTTGGCAACGGCAAGGTCTGTGCAACAACATAGCCGTTCTTATCGATTAAATAGAGCTCCGTCATGACTGAATCCTTTGTTGCTTCCTTTTCTACAGACTTTTCACCTACTGTTTTTCCCGTAATCTTTCCGTCATCTGTATAAGTCACCGTTTGCGGTGGATCAATCTTTTCTCTCGTCTTCCCACCTAAAAGTCCACAGCCTGATAACAGAAGAGATGAAACAATCACGGATGTAAGAATGGTTGTTCTTTTATTCATGGACATACATATCCCCCCAAAGACAGTTTGTACTAAGATATATACGAGCCCTTAAATCAATTTAGACCAGAAAAAAAAGCCTCATTAGCAGAGACTTTCTTTTTCGATCTGGATGGTTTTTACATGTTGGATTTGTTTCCCTAACCATTTTGAAGCGATTTTTGAAAAAATCGCACTTGAACCAGTTGTGAAATAACAATGCTCCGGTACTTCATTTCTGTTCGCAAGCATTCCCTTATAATGGAGGATCGAGCTCACTTCACGTGCCGTTTCTTCTCCAGAACTGATCACATTCACACTTTTACCCATTATATTTTTTATAATGGGCTCTAAATGAGGATAATGGGTACACCCCAGGATCAGTGTATCTAGGCCAATATTTCTCAGCGGTGCAAGGGCTTCTGCGACTATTTTCTTGGCTACAGGACCTTCATATTCCCCGCTCTC
>DLCS01000259.1:0-571 GCA_002480735.1 Bacillaceae bacterium UBA7792
CACCCTGCCCCGAAGATAGATCAATATTTTATTTTTCAACATTATTATACCGTACAAATTCTTTTTTGTGAAGTCAATGATTTTATGGTAAATTAATATAGTGAAAATTATCATAATTACTTTCCTACAAAGTTATTTGGAAACTGTATTTAAAGGAGAATACCATGGAAAAAGTACTTGTTTTAGGACACAAAAATCCAGATACTGATTCAATTTGTTCCGCAATCGCTTACGCAAATCTAAAAAGAAAGCTTGGCATGGATGCAGAACCAGTTCGATTAGGAAATTTGAATGGTGAAACAGAATTTGCCTTAAAAACCTTCAATGTTGAAATTCCGAGATTAGTTACCTCTGTTGCTGCCGAGACCAATCAGGTGATTCTGGTTGACCATAATGAGCGTCAGCAAAGTGCCGATGACATCGATCAGGTTCGTATTCTCGAGGTCATTGACCATCATCGTATTGCAAACTTTGAAACAGGGGATCCACTTTACTATCGTGCAGAGCCGGTTGGATGTACAGCAACGATTCTAAAAAAATTATATAGAGAAAATAATATAGAAATCGAAAA
>DLCS01000259.1:717-3959 GCA_002480735.1 Bacillaceae bacterium UBA7792
AGAAATCGAAAAAGACATTGCTGGACTCATGCTTTCCGCAATCATCTCTGACTCTCTATTATTTAAGTCGCCTACTTGTACATCTGAGGATGTTGCAGCCGCAAAAGAATTAGCAGAGCTTGCCGGAGTTAATCCAGATGAGTACGGCCTAGAGATGCTAAAAGCAGGAGCTGATTTAAGAGATAAATCCGTTGAAGAGCTCCTAACCCTTGATGCCAAGGAATTCGAAATGGCAGGAAAAAAGGTAGAGGTTGCTCAGGTCAACACGGTAGATATCCAGGATGTGTTATCTCGACAGGAAGAATTAGAATCTGCTCTTCAAAGCATCATTGACAAAAAGAATCTAGACTTATTTGTTTTTGTCGTAACAGACATTCTAAATAGCGACTCCACTGCCCTCGTTCTTGGTCGGGAAACGAACGTGGTAGAAGAGGCTTATGGGGTAAAGCTTGAAAACCATACCGCACTATTAAAGGGTGTCGTATCTCGCAAGAAGCAAATCATCCCAATTTTAACCGAGGTATTTAATAAAAGATAAACACCGTTACTAGCACAGGTCTTTTTGACCTGTGTTTTTTACATTTTCATTACTTTTTTGATTAAAGCGTTTACATATAAAGTCGAACGTTTTTTTGCAATTGACAGAAGAATATTCGTTTTGTACAATTATCAGAAAATTGATATAGGTAGGAGATGTTCTTATGCACCAAATTTTAGTAGCCGATGCGATAAGTGCAGATGGATTACAGCCATTGTTAGAGTACGAAAATGCGATTCTGATTGAAAAAAAGGTAACGGACCCAGGAGTCGATCTAAAGAATATTGAAGCTCTCTTAGTTCGAAGTGCCACAAAGGTGACAGAGGAGCTCCTAGAAGAAATGCCGAATTTGAAAATTATTGCCCGCGCTGGCGTAGGTGTAGATAATATTGATGTCAATGCAGCTACAAGGCGGGGGATCATCGTTGTTAATGCCCCGGATGGAAACACGATATCGACAGCTGAACACACCTTTGCCATGATGGCCTCCCTCATGCGCAAGATTCCACAGGCCCATCAATCTGTAAAGAATCTGGAATGGAAAAGAAATGCATTTGTCGGCCAAGAATTATTCGGAAAGTCTTTAGGAATTGTTGGTTTAGGAAGAATTGGGACAGAGCTAGCGAAACGTGCGAAAGCTTTTGGAATGAATATTTATGTTTATGATCCTTTTTTAACGAAGGAAAGAGCTCAGCAGTTAAAGGTTGAAAGATGTACCCTTGATGAGGTGCTGAGGCAAGCTGATATTATTACAGTCCACACCCCTTTGACACCGGAAACGAGAGGACTTATAGATGCGGAAGCGATAAAGAAAACGAAACAAGGTGTCTTATTCCTGAATTGTGCACGTGGTGGCATCATTGATGAACAAGCCTTAGCAGAATACATTGGCAATGGTCATGTCGGTGGTGCGGCTCTAGATGTTTTTGCGGTGGAGCCTCCCGGCGAGCATCCATTGCTTAAATACGATAATGTGATCGTCACCCCACATCTTGGCGCCTCAACGAAAGAGGCACAGCTAAATGTCGCCACACAGGTTGCGAAGGAAGTTAGAACATACTTTGAAGATAAGCCTGTTTCTAATTCTATTAATTTGCCGGCAATGTCAAAGGATATTTATGAAAAAATCCGTCCATTTCATCATTTATCTAAACAAATAGGCGCTATTTTATCGCAATGTGTTCGTGTAGGGGTCCATGAATTGACCATTACTTATGCAGGCACGGTTACGGAGCTGGAAACCTCCTACTTAACAAAGGCCCTATTAGCTGGCTTTTTCAAGGATCGGATTGATGTCCACGTCAATGAAGTGAATGCATTGCTCGCTGCAAAGGAAAGAGGCATCACTGTCGGTGAAAAAATTGCCGGCGATTCCTTTGGATATGCAAACAGCATCACCGTTGTCACAAAAATGAATGGGCATCAATTTACCATCCGAGGAACATATATTGAGAATTACGGACCTCGAATCGTATTCTTAAATGATTTTAATATTGATTTTCTTCCAGAAGGTAACCTTCTGTATATTCAGCATATGGACCGTCCGGGTGTTATTGGTCGTGTCGGAAAAATATTAGGTGATCATTCTATTAACATAGCGACGATGCAGGTTGGTAGAAAAGAAATCGGCGGCGAAGCAATTATGATTTTGTCATTTGATAAGCCGTTAGAAGATCCTGCACTTGAGCTATTAAAGACGCTTGATGATATCGTTTTTATCACCCGTATCAATCTCTAAGCTATTCTGGAAATCGGGGGAGTCATCCTCCGATTTTCTACTGATATGTTTTTGCTTGATGAAATCCAACCGTTAAATTTTGTTCAGGAAAGATCAGATCGGATTTCAATTGGTTGAGACTCTTGATTTCTTGAACAGTTGTTTTGTATTTCTGTGCAATCGCCCAGAGAGTATCCCCTTTTTTCACACGATAGACAGTTTTCCCTAACTCCATTTTCTCTTCTGTTTGCTCCACACTCGGCTTATTTTCCTCTTCATCTAATTGAGGGGCAATTAATTCGTAGTCACTGTCCAGCAAGTATCTTGATATTTCATTATTTATACTGCTAGCCGTTTCCATAATACCCGCAACTTGTTCGTAGCCTTTGTTTCCTTGCATCGCTTGAACATTTTCGCCCACTTCAATATAACCGAGAATTTCGCCAGGGTTAAGGGCATTTTCCTTTGAAACGGTCCATTCCTTTTTATGTACTTCAAAATGAAGATGTACTCCCGATGATCTACCCGTCGTCCCCATTTCACCAATTATGGAGCCTTGTTCAACAGCTTGACCCTCTTTCACCTGTCTTTTGCTTAGATGGGCATAGACGGTCTCGAGGTTATTAGGATGCTTGACAAAAACAACATTCCCATATGAACTGGAAAAATAGGATTTTGTGACAACGCCAGCATCTACTGAATAAACGGGTGTTCCATATCCTCCTGCAATATCAATTCCATAATGTCTCCCATGTCTTGTCCCAAATGTATCGGTAACCACCCCATCTGTAGGCCACATCCAGTGAGCGGTAGTATTCGTTTCAGCTTGCGGATATTTAACCCCTATAAAAAGTAGACTAATGAATATAGCCATTATCCCAACAATCAATAATCGTTTTAAGAAATCCTTCATCATAAGCCTCCTTAATTTGACTTTTCTTTTTACAAGTTATGCAGCTTGTACGATGCTAGAACTTTTTAACACGA
>DLCS01000172.1 GCA_002480735.1 Bacillaceae bacterium UBA7792
TGGTTTATGTAAGGCAACTTGTTCTGAAGGAATTATTAAGCTGCTTTCCATTTCCCAGGGGGCCAAGCTCGTGAATACGCCCTACATCGATCCGAATGAAAGTCCTTGCACGTTTTGCCATAAATGCATCGATATATGTCCGACGGATGCTTTACATTTTGGTGCAGCCAATAGCATTGGCTATGCAAGAATTAATCCCCAAACATGTCTGACCTATAAGGATGTGATGTGTGATTACTGTGTACATGCCTGTCCCAAAGAGAATGCGATTAAGCTTCAGGATGGCAAGCCAGTAATCTTAAAGGAAAATTGCAATGGCTGTGGCCTTTGTGTTTCTCATTGCATCTCAGAGGCCAAAGGGGTTTACATTTCTCCATCTACCATAACCTGATGCTGTCATGAAATTATTCAGAAGCAGCCGATCAAAAAAAGGAGTTTTGAATATGCTATCAAATATTGGAATCCCCGGACTTATTATCATTCTCGTCTTGGCCCTTATTATTTTTGGTCCGAAGAAGCTTCCAGAATTAGGCCGGGCTGTAGGAACCACCTTAAAGGAATTTAAAAATTCAACTCGTGAGCTAGTTTCAGAGGTTGAAGAAGATATAAAGAGTGTAAAAGAGGAAATGAAAGACGAGAAGGATATCACAAAACCTTAAGGTTAGGGATGATTATATGGTTAAGAAGCCACGTGGGATTCGAAAATGGACTCTTGCCAGAAGAATTGTACAATGGAGTATTCTCATTCTCTTCCTTTCCCCCTTATTTCTTGTCAAGGTGGAAGGGGATAATTTCTTTTTTGGCTCCCTTGCATCATCAAGCATTTTTGGGATTACGTTAACGGATCCCTTTGCGGCCTTGCAGGTGTTATTTGCTTCAAGGGAAATTAGCCTTGTTTACCTCGGGGGAGCCTTGTTGATTTTTGGTTTTTATTTTTTGATCAAAGGAAGGGTCTTCTGCAGCTGGGTCTGTCCGTTGAATACGATCCTTGAAATCACTGATAAACTCAGAAAATTTATCAAACTCCCAGATGCAGCACTCAATCGACAGCAAAAAAAATATTACGCACTAGGAACGGTCGTTTTATCATTTTTCATCGGGGTCCCGATATTTGAAATCATTTCTCCGATCGGTTTTACGATGAGAAATTTGCTATTTACGTTTGGTATTGGCGTATGGATCCTCTTAACGATCATTCTATTTGATTTATTGGTTGCGAAAAGAGGCTGGTGCCGCTATCTTTGTCCACTTGGCGGCTTCTATCAATCTATTGGCAAATTCGGCTTGTTCCAGGTGAAATTCAACCATGATGCCTGTGTCGGTTGTACCACTTGCAGATCTGTATGCTTCGCCGATCCAGATATTCTTGAACCTAGTATTAACCGTGAAACCATGTATGTTACTGCCGGAGACTGTAGTTTGTGCGGTGCATGTGTGGATCATTGTCCCTTTGATGCATTGAAAATTACGATGCGGGAGCAACCGCTACTATTAAATCATTATCACCAAAAAAATCATAAACAAGCGCAAGTGAATAAATAGCGGAAGAAGGAAGAGTCGTATTCAAATAGATACGGCTCTTATTCTATCTAAGTGTAAAGGGATTTGACAGATATGAAGGAGATTTTGGATAATAGAGGAAGATCAGGATTTCTATAGTATATTAGGTATGAGAGATTAATTAGGGGGATTGTGATGAAGAGGGATAGGGTGCTGATTGTTGATGACGATCCTGATATTCGAAATGTACTCGAATTATATTTAGAAAAAGAAGGATTTGACATTCTTTCTGCAGCTGGTGGAATAGAGGCTGTCAATCTACTAGATTCATATCGTCCAGATCTAATTATTCTTGACGTGATGATGCCGGGTTTGGATGGCTATGATACATGCCAAGCCATCCGTGAGAAAACGGATGCACCTATTCTATTCTTAAGCGCAAAGGAAGATGATTTTGATAAAATACTAGGCTTAAGAATAGGGGGAGACGATTATATTACAAAACCCTTCAGTCCTGGTGTCCTCATGGCTAGGGTGAAGGCACATTTGCGTCGGAACCGTATTACGATCAATAAGAAAGAACAATTGGCTGAACGAAATATCATTCAATATCCAGGACTTTCGATTGATCTCGATAGCTGCATTGTGAGGGTCAACGAAAATCCAATTTCATTACCAGCAAAGGAATATCAGCTGCTTTGTTTGCTCAGCAAAAATGTAGAAAAGGTATATAGTGTAGAGCAGCTATTTCAGCTCATTTGGGGTGAAAATAGCCTTGGTGATAATCGTACTGTCATGGTTCATATTAGTAATTTAAGGAAAAAAATTGAACCAGACCCGACAAAGCCTATGTATATTTTAACAGTAAGGGGAATTGGCTATAAATTTAATGGATATATAGAGTAAATTCACTGGCCCAGCAAGAAATAACGAATTTCTTCTTTTGTTAATCCCATTCGTTTTGCTTCTAAGATTAGTTTCATCCACTCAGGATCTATTTCAAAATTTGGAATGATTTCGGCCGATTCTAAGATATTTACGATATTTTCCATAATACCCTCCGTATATTAACGAAATATTCATACTATAAGAATAGTGCATAAACTATAAATGCTGTTCAAACTTACTTAAAGCTTTCTTAAAGTTTTTTAAAAAGCTAGAATAGGTTGTGTTATCATGCTTCAATTACCTGGATACGTGATTCATAAGAAAATTGATACAAGTGAAGAACATGAATTTTACGAGGGATATTCTTTTGAAGAAGAAAAGGATGTATTAATTAGGCTCATCAAATCCGATGTAGATGTTTCGTTTTCTAAAAGGGAATACCTGGCTCCACCACATACCAGCCTTATACTATATCCGCAAAAAATTGAAAACAAAAATGGCCTTATTTTTGAAATATATGATTCCGTGCCATTCCAAATGTCGCTCGCTTCGCTTCTGAAGATTCAATCACTAACTATGGATGAATTTTTATTTGTTGCAAGGAACCTAGCTTCCATCCTACTTGAGTGTCATCAGCAAAAAATGATCATCGGAAGCTTAAATCCTCATTGTATACTCATCGATTTTGCACAGCAAAAGGTTTATCTCTTACATAACTATACACGAACGGTCCATAGCTTTTTTTATAGTTCACCCGAATTTACTGGAAGAATGGGGAGAAAAGCAGATTTTCGTTCCGATCTTTACTCCCTTGGGATGATCTTCTATGAAATGCTGACAAACCAATACCCCTTCCCAAATACTGACCTCTTAGAAATTCTTCATTCTCACTTTACAAAGACACCTGCTTCACCGACAACAGTCAATGCTGCTGTTCCAAGTCAGCTAGCACATATGACTTTAAAGCTCCTAGAGAAATCACCGGAAAAAAGATATCAGAGTGCCTATGGTCTGAAAAGTGACCTTGATAAATGCAATGAACAATGGTTAACGAACAGAAAACTCGGCAGCTTTCCTTTAGGTGAAAATGATATAGCTTATATAGAGAAAAGGAAACTTTTCGGCAGAGGGCTTGAATTAGAGAGGCTGACCCTGATTTATGAGAGAGTAAAAACAGGTCAAAAGGAATTCGTCCTACTCAAAGGTAGCTCTGGTAGTGGTAAAACAGCCCTTGTCCATGCATTTGAAGAAAGGCTCAAGGATGAACAAGTCATCTTTGCCGCTGGTAAATGGGATCAATTTGAAAGAAACATTCCGTATGCACCAATCATTCAAGCATTCAAGACCCTTTTTCGCATCATTATCGCTCAAGGGGATGCAAGAATTCAGATGTGGCAGGAGCGGTTTCTCCATCGACTTGGACATCGTTGTCAAATCATTTTGGATTTGATCCCAGAATTCAGCTGGATTATAGGGTCACCAATCTTCAAAGAAGAGATTGGCGGGTTTGAGCGCCATAACAGTATTTTAATCACGTTTCAGCAAATTCTCTCCATCATCACTGAGGAAACGCCGATTGTGCTATTTATTGATGACATTCAGTGGGCCGATCAACCGTCTATTGATCTTTTACGCTATTTAGCGGTCGATAGTGAACCTGCTAATCTACTTGTCATTCTTGCCAGTAGAAATGAACAGGAACAAAGTGCGAGAGCATTGATGAATTTACAGCTAATCGACGAGTTAACAATCGAAAAGCTGTCCATCAATCCTCTAGATGAAGCAAAAATACAAGAATGGCTATCTCAGAACTACCATTTCAAACAGGATTTAGGCCCACTGTCATCTTATGTATATCATCTTTCGCAGGGGAACCCTTTTTTCATCCAGCAAATTTTGCTCACCCTCGAGAAAGAGAATTATATTTTTCTAAATCAAAAAACAAATGCCTACGAGTATTTGATTGGGAAATACCCGAGGGTCTTAATCGGGAAAGATGTCATTTCCCTTCTAGGGATCAAACTGGATGCCTTACCTCGACAAGTCGAAACGAGTTTGAAATATGCTTCCTCCTTAGGTACGATGTTTACGCTCACCGATCTGTCCTTGGTGACGAAAATCCCCAAAGATGATTTGATTAACGATTTGTATCTATTGGTCGAGGAAGGCTTTATTTACTTTGCACAGAATCAAAATTATGGAGATGAAATTGTTCTCGAATTTATCCATGATAAAATTCAGCAGGCCGTTTATATGAATATTGAAGAAACAGAAAAGAACCTCATGCACTATGAAATTGGGATAACCCTGTTGAAGCAAATGAAAGAAACAGAAAGTAATGAGCGTTTGTTTCAAATTACGGATCATCTAAATTTATGCTTGCCCCTGCTTTCCGAACAAGAAAAGCGAACGTTGGTATTTTATAATGCTAGGGCAGGTGAATATGCAAAAAACGCTGCAGCGTTTGAGGCAGCCTATCGTTATTTTTCAATTGGGAAAGAGCTGTTAGAGGAGGATAGCTGGAAGTCACAGTATGATTTGTCCTACCAGATTTATTTTGGGCTCGGGCAATGCGCTTATTTGAATAGTGAATTTGAAATGGCAGAGCAAGCCTTTGAAACCCTTTTGAAGAATTGTCAAACGAACGAAGATAAAATGGCGGTATATAATCTTAAATTAGTCTTCTATACTCACCTCAATCAACTTGAGGAAGCCGTTGATTCCGGAACGAAGGGGTTGAGTTTGTTCGGCTGGAAGCTCGATAAACCCATTCGTACGTGGAAGATTGTTCAAGAATTATTGCTCATTCAGCTTTCAACATTTGGAAAAAAGACAGAGGATCTTCTCAAGCTTCCTCCGATGAAAAATAACCAGAATCGACTGATCATGGAGAGCCTGATCAGCATGAATGCCCCAACCTATCATGTGAATCAAAACCTAGCCACTTACCTGATGCTTCGGGCTTTTCGGTATACGTTAAAGCACGGAGATACAGATATTACAGCGCTCGTCTATAATAACTATTCACTCATTTTGAGCGCCGGCTTCGGAAATTTTGACAAAAGCTATCAATTTGGGGAATTAGCAAAGGCTCATGCAGAAAGGAGCCAATCAACAAAATTAAAAGCGAGAGTTTTGTTTGTGTTCGGTTGCTTTGTGAATCATTGGAAAAACCCAATCGCCGGGAGCCTTGATTTGTTAAAGACTTCTCAAAAACTCAATTTAGAAGTAGGAAACTTTCATGTGGCTGGTGCATGCAGTTCTTTTATTATTTTGACAAAAATGATTATGGGTGCGCCATTAGAAAAGGTTCTTGATGAAATCGAAGGGCAATCAGCCTTTGTTCACAAGGTTCATTACAAAATTTCGATGAATTTTATAACGGAATCAAAGGAGTGGCTTGATTGGTTGAGAAATAAAAGTCCATCGAAGCCAACGACTTTATATGATTACCAGGACGATCCCTCTGCATCGATCATTCATAATACGGTCAGG
This sequence comes from Bacillaceae bacterium UBA7792, assembly GCA_002480735.1. Lineage (GTDB taxonomy): Bacteria > Bacillota > Bacilli > Bacillales > Cytobacillaceae > Robertmurraya > Robertmurraya andreesenii. The sequence goes on from DLCS01000172.1 coordinate 5,884, forward strand.
CTGCAAATGTACTATATTATGGGTGAGCATGACTCGGTTAAGAACATTATTGAACAATTAAATCGAACCGTAACAAAAGCACTCGTGCTTGTCATTGCTCCAGAATTCTATTTTTATCATTCTCTTTGGTTATGTAAGCTGTATCATGAGGAATCAGGGAATCAACAGCGGGAAATGAGGAAATATCTTCGTCGAAATTTGAAAACGATGAAAAAATGGGCGGAGCAGTCTCCCCATAATTATCAGCATAAATATTTGCTTATGAAAATGGAGACCGATCAGGTGCTAGGTTCAGGGAAAGTTGATCATTTGTTGTACAGCCAAGCTCTGGAACAGGCTATTCAAAGTGGCTTTCATCAGGATGCCGCGATTATTAGTGAATGTGCGGCGAACCATTATGCAAAGGGTGGCTTCTCAAGACTAACAAACTATTATGTTAATGAAGCTTACGAATGGTATCGGACCTGGGGTGCTGATCGAAAAGTGAAGGAGCTAATGAAACAATATCCAGCAATTCTCGGGAGACATAGGCAAACCATCATCTCAAGCGGCCTTGATATCATTGATTTAGAAGCATTATTGAAGGCTTCCACAGCTATTTCGAGTGAGATTGTCTTAGAAATCCTCGTTGATAAAGTAATGGACATTATGATTGAAAATGCGGGTGCGACAAATGGCCATCTATATTTAATGGATGGGAACGAGCTATGTTTAGCGAATGGGCTTGGAAAAGGTGAAAAACGAACTTTATTTGAAACAAAGGATCATGCACCGATGCAATTACTTCAATACGTCCAAAAAAGTAAGGAACCTCTTATTCTTCAACATGCATGTGAGGAAGGATTGTTCAAGCATGATCCTTATATTCAAAAAAATAAAGTATCGTCCATCATCTGTTTCCCATTATTACAGCAAAACCAGCTAGTTGGAATCTTGTATTTAGAGAATCAGTTGCTTTCCCACGCCTTTTCCGAAAAGAATCTGGTTCTGCTTTCAACCTTAGCCTCACAAGCAGCGATATCGATACAAAATGCCAGGTTGTATAACAGTTTAGAGCAAAAGGTTAAAAGCCGCACGATCGAGCTTGAGAAAGTGAATGCAAGCCTTGAAAAAGCAAATCAGGAACTAGAAAATGCAGAAAAAGAAAGGATGAAACTGTTATCAAATATTTCCCATGACCTCAGAAATCCACTCACATCCATTCAAGGCTATATCGAAGCCATGCTTGACGGGATTGTGATTTCACCGGAAAAGCAAATTACTTATTTACAACGAAGTAAGGAAAAACTGCATGCTTTGAATCGACTGATTGAGGATCTATTCGAGCTATCAAAGCTACAGTATGGGAATATGACCTTTGTAAAAGAAATTGTCAATGTGGAAAAGTTGTTTCATCACTTATGCGACCAGCATGAATGGGATATTACACAACACGGCCTTATTTTTTCCCGAAGCATGGATGCTCCTATAAATGGCTTCTATCCGATGATTGAAGTAGATATTGGCCGGATTGAACAAGTATTCACAAATATCATCTCAAATTCCCTTAAGCATACTATTCGGGGTGAAATAAGAGCACATCTCCATCTCGGGGAAACCTATGTAACATTTAAGCTTTCAGATACGGGCGAAGGGATTGCACCAGATGAAGTCGAGCAAATATTTGAACGGTCATTTTCGGGTACGTCAAGTATAGCCCAATCAGGGAATGGTCTTGGTTTATCAATAAGCAAAGAAATTATTCATCACCATCAAGGTGAAATATGGGTTGAAAGTGTTCTAGGGAAGGGCGCTACGATTTTCTTTACCATTCCAATTCTTCCGGTTGAAATGAATATTCAAGATGGATCGGAAGAACTAGAAATATCGTAAAGTGAATGGAATGGCGATATCTACGAGGTAGAACGTTCCTAGAGCCCATTCATCTGATTTCCAAAAAAATTTCTCTTTTTTTCATTTCTTATTCAGATGCCCATTCGGGACAACTTTACCCTTCATAGTATAGCTGTAGATATTATAGGAGGTGTATATGAATGAGCGCAGGAGCTGGACACGGATATAGCACTGGATTTGCTTTACTGGTTGTTTTATTCATCCTTCTCATTATAGTAGGTGCTTCCTACGTTGGTGGATGGTATTAATCACAAGCAAAAGCCTCTCTGTAATAAGAAATGATTGACATCAGAAGAAAATCAAAACTTTAGGAAGGAAGTGGAGTAATGGGTTTCGGATACGGTGGATTTGGTGGGTGTGGCTTTGCATACCCAGCTACCTGTGGATTTGGAGGCTTCGGTTACGGTGGATTCGGAGCTGGTGGCTTTGTGTTAATCGTTGTTCTCTTCATTCTCCTCATCATTGTTGGGGCAGCCTGGCTATAAAAAAATACTTTTGCAAAAAACCTGCTCATAAGGAAGCAGGTTTTTGCGTTTTGATACGCATGATTGCAGAGGATTAAGCGAATGCTATGGAGGATGGAGAAAACAAATGAAAGGGGCAATACCTTTGACAAATAAAAAAGATCAAGAAAGTTCCGGACTGGCTAATCGTTATTATGAGCAAGAGGATTATCAGCGCAATGACCAACTCTCATCAGGTCTTGCCACCACACATGAGCAGGTAAGTGACACACTAGCTGAAGGAGAGATCCATGCAGTCATCGATGATGTGAATGGCAAGGATATTCCCGTTGAAAGAAAAGGTTATGACGAATAAGAAGGCTAAAAATTGGAATATATGCACACACTATTAGAAGTAAGTGTTACATATGGAAAATCATGGTTGAAACTAAAAAGGGGGGCGGTTGCAATTTTTTTTAATCGAAGAGCGCAAGAGGAAAAGCCTGAAGACATTCTCATGGACACAGAGGTTTATTCATGCTCAGATGAGAGCTGTAATGGGTGGATGAGAAAGGACTTTGCTAGCGCCGATTTAAAATGCCCTTTATGCGGAAATGAAACCAATATGGAGATTCGAGAGCTGCCGAAAATCAATTAGAGAAGTTAATAAAAGGTCCACTCCTTACAGGTGTGGACCTTTTATAATGGCTAATTATTTTCACGTTGCTGTCCAATTTCTCCTTCAGCAATGATGGCGTTTGCCGTTTCCAAACGCTCATGCTCATTGACTGAATCTCCTGGATAATTCTTTTGATTTGGAAAAGTCTCAGAACTGATGGTGAACTTTTCCTTCTTTGGGGCATGAGTTAAAAATTCATTTTTGTTTTCTCGCATCGGATTTCACCACCTAAATAAAAGGATTTGCGAGAAAGGGAAATCTTATGCAGATAATTATTATTCGTAGCTTCCTTCAAGGATGTCTACAAGAGAACCTACGTAAGCAACAGCTTTCTTGATTGGCTCAGGTGTGGACATATCAATCTCTGCATGCTTGATAAGTTCAAGCGGCTTCATCGTTCCACCAGCTTTTAAAACGTCTAACCAACGATCAACAGCAGACTGTCCTTCTTCCTTGATTTTTTGGGACATAGCTGTTGACACCGTTAACCCGGCTGAATAGGTGTATGGATATAAGCCCATATAATAATGAGGCTGGCGCATCCAGGTTAGGCTTGCTCCTTCGTCGATGACAACTGAATCACCCCAGAAATTCTTTAGCACATTTCCTTTTACTTCACAAAGGAGCTTTGCAGTTAATGGAACTCCTTTTTCAGCTAAGTCGTAGACACGTCTTTGATACTCTGCCTCCAGCAAGTGGGTGACAAAGTTATGGTAGTAGGTTCCAAGCAATTGAAGAACGACCCAGCGCTTCATTTGAAAATCATCTGTGTTTGATAATAAATAATCCCCTAGAAGCATTTCATTCATTGTCGATGGTGCCTCAATGAAATAAAGAGAAGGTCGAGTATTCATGATGCGTTGATTTTTGTTTGCCAGGTAAAAATGTCCAGCATGTCCTAGCTCATGGGCAAGTACGAAGGCACCCCTCATTGTATCTGTCCACGTAATCAAAATGTATGGATGGGAGCCGTACGGGCTTGAGCAAAACGCACCTGTTGATTTTCCAATGTTATCAGCAAGGTCAACCCATCTTTCGGTTAAGCCCTTCTTCATAATTTCCGCATATTCCGGACCCATTACCTTCAAAGCTTCTAAAATCGTCTGGCTTGCCTCGTCATAGGTAGTTTTCGGATTAAATTCTGGATCTAATGGTGCTTTCAGGTCACAAAAACGCATTTCATCTAAGCCGAGAACTTTTTTCTTAAGCTCGGCGTAACGGCGCATATGTGGAGCTAATTCCTTTTGAATGACATCGAGCTGATTGTGGTACATCTCGAGCGACACCTGCTGTGGATGGAGAAGCATCTCCGTTACGGATTCAAATCCTCTTAAACGAGCCATTGTAACCTGTTTTTTCACTTCTGTTGCATAGGTCGTAGCAAATGTATTTTTATAATGCTTCAGCGTCTCAACAAAGGATTCAAAGGCTTTGCGACGTGTGTGAGTACTTGGTGAAAATTCATAACGGTCCTCAAATAAAGCAAAGGAGTTCGGCAATTCATTTCCTTCTTCATCTTGAATAGAAGCAAACTCCATATCGGCTAGTTTACTTGTTTGATAAATGGCGTATGGTGCGCTATGTACATCACCTAATGCCGCTAAAACCTCTTCAGTTTCAGGGGATAGACGATATTTTTTTCCATCTAATAGATCCTTCAGATTTCTTTCAAAGGGCTTCAAACCCTCTTCTTCTGACAAAAAGTCTTCTAATTGCTCACTTGGGATTTGAAGAATTTCAGACTCAATGAACGAAAGTGTTGAATCGACATTTGATCGTAAGTCACCAATAATGGATGCATTTCCTTGGTTTACAGGATCAGTGCCATCTCCGGATTGGAGAAGGGATGCATAAGTACTTACAAGTACTAATTTCATCATCAGCTTCTCCTGCATCTCCAAGCATTCTAACAGGGTGCCCGCACTTTCGTGTAACCGTCCTTTATAGGCCGCAAACGATGTAAGCTCTTGTTTAATATCTTCTATGGCAGCTTCCCATTCTGTCGTCGATGAAAATAGGTCTTCCAGTTTCCATGTTAATTCGACAGGTACTTCTTCTCTTTTTAAACGTTTCACAGTAGTTGTCGTCATGAAATCTCCTCCTTAAAATTTTTGTATTTTAATATACTGTCTTCTACGTGTACGTTCACTAAGATATTCGTAACCGAATAAAACCCGTTCACGCACACGTAAAAGGCTAGGGTATATTCGGGATTTATTTCGTTTCCCTAATTAAATATACCATAAAGTAAGGATGAAAATATATATTTTTCTAAATATTATCAATTGAAAAACAAAAGAAGCAATGGGGCATATTAGCGCTCCATTGCTTCTTTTGGACAAATACTTATTCTGCTCTCTTTGAAAGGCAGCGGTCGCATTCCATTAGGTAGGATTCAGCTTGTTCCTTCACAACCTGACCGCACTCAGGGCAAACCTTTTTCGGTAAATTACGGAAAAATTCAACTGGGCTTTGCATCATTTTATTCTCCATCCTTTCATAATACAGTTATTATCGTTTCAATCTGTTATAGTACAGTATACACGAAAATCGAAAAATGTGTACACTTTTTTTGAAAATTTTAAAATATTTCTTTAAAGCATTGATAAGGTTATTTGTAAAACAATAAGAAAGCTCTCCTAAATAAACATTTTTCTTTTAAGAACATTCACTTTCCATTACAATCAAGGTAGAAAGATTTGAAACAAGGACTGATGCTGAATGGATCATTTGCTCACATCACTAAATCCCATACTTACAATCACAGCCATCCTTTTAACGATGATGGCAACCTATTCTGCCTTAGATATGTTCTCCATGCTTAGGTCGTCAGAACGGAATAAGCCATTATTATTCCTAGGCGGCACGCTTTCCCTTAGTTTTGGTATATGGGTAATGGGCTTTATGCTTGCATTAGATGTGACCAATTCAGCAAATTATAACTTGCCAATCACTTTGCTTGCCATTTTAGTGGGGATCTGTTTTTCGGGGATGTCGTTTTATGCAGTTTCTGTTACGAGCATTTCGTTTAAGCATTTAACCGTTGCCAGCTTTTTGATGACAAGTGCTGTTTTTTCGATTCATATCATTGGAATGCTTGGCTTGCAGCTAACGCTAAAGTATGACCCGTATATTTTATCCGTGACGGCTTTTTTAGTTTTTATTTCTTTTTACTTTGTTTTTTGGCTCCTCCACGGTTCGAAAATTGGGAGTCAACATCGCAATGCTTGGATACGTCCTGTCTGTGCGTTAATCATTACCGGAGCAGTGGTAGAAGGTCACTTTTTGTTAATGAAAGCTTCTTCCTATTACCAAGCGGAACTCCACAGAATCAGTGAACCATTCCAGCAGAGCTTTCTCATGTACACCATCCTGTTTATCGCGATTCTAATTTTGAGTGGGCTGATAGGCTCCAGTGCTCTCGTTAGCAAAAGGCTAGCGATTTCAGATTCGAATCTGAGCGATATAAAGGCGGCTCTTGATGAATCCTCCATTGTCGCTATAACAGATGCAAAGGGTATAATTACGTATGTGAATGATAAATTTGTGGAGATTTCTCAATATAGTCGAGAGGAGCTCCTCGGACAAAATCATCGAATTCTGAATTCCGGCTATCATTCCCCTGATTTCTTCAAATCCTTGTGGAGAACAATTGGAAAAGGGGAGGTTTGGAAGGGGGAAATACGTAACAAAGCAAAGGATGGCTCCACCTATTGGGTAGCGACAACCATTGTCCCTTTCTTAAATAGTAAGGGGAAGCCCTATCAATATGTGTCGATTCGAACGGACATTACGGATCGGAAGCGAACAGAGGAAATTTTGCATCGCCAGGATAAGCTTGCAGCCGTTGGTCAGCTCGCTGCAGGAGTGGCCCATGAAATTCGCAACCCGCTCACTTCCATGAAGGGGTATGCTGAATTTTTGCTTGAGGATGAGACAGATGAGCAGAGAAGAGAGTTCGTAGAAATTATTCTAGATGAAATTAACCGGGTCAATCATATCGTGGAGGATTTCATGGTTCTAGCAAAGCCGAAAGCCGCCCAGCTGCAGGAAAAAAATATTATTCCTCTTATTAAGAATGTCTTGGCTCTCTTAGAATTTGAAGCTAGAAAGAAAAAGGTCCAGATGCACTTTGAGGCAAACGAAAACATTGTACAAATTGAATGTGATGAGGACCGCTTAAAGCAGGTGTTTTTGAACTTTATCAAGAACGGAATTGAAGCGATGCCGCATGGAGGAGACATTACCGTAAAAGTTCAGGTCCTGAATAGCCAAGTTCAGATTTCAATTCAGGACACAGGAATAGGGATTCCAGCGGACAAGCTTAAGAAGATCGGGGAACCTTTTTTCACGACAAAGAAAGATGGAAACGGTCTTGGTCTAATGGTAAGCTACAAAATCATTGAAAGTCATAACGGTACCGTATATATCGAAAGTGAATTAAATAAAGGAACAACCTTTAATATTGTTTTACCAGCCCACACTGCCTAGCTTCGTGGGCTGTTTTTATAGGCACACACGTCCTCTACACTAAATGGCCAAACAGCCCATGGAATAGATGTCCCTAATGTAAAGCAAGGCTTTATGCATATTCTTAACGAAATATTCGATTTTTTCCCTAAAAATCGTCAAAATTTTTATCCTATTTTCGATAGAATGGAGGAAAGGGATTAGGAGGG
>DLCS01000021.1:0-17857 GCA_002480735.1 Bacillaceae bacterium UBA7792
TTTTTTAATATATTCTGGGTCGGCATTAATTCCTGTTCCTACCGCTGTGGCACCCATATTCACTTCATACAGACTATCCCTAGTCGTACTAATTCTCTTAATATCTCTCTTCAGCACTCTCGCATAGGCTTCAAATTCCTGACCAAGACGAATCGGAACGGCGTCCTGAAGATGGGTCCGCCCCATCTTAATCATTCCATCAAACTCCACTGCTTTGTTCAAAAACTCTTGATGAAGCTCATCCATCACTTGAAGTAATTGATTGAGAGTAGCTAAGGTTGCTAAATGGATCGCTGTAGGAAAAGCATCATTCGTTGATTGTGCCATATTCACATGACTATTCGGACTAATGATGGCGTAATTTCCTTTTTCCTCTCCCAATAATTCCAATGCTCGATTCGCAATAACCTCATTTGCGTTCATATTGATCGACGTACCCGCTCCACCTTGAATCGGATCCACGATGAATTGATCATGTAATTTCCCTGCCAAAATTTCGTCGGCAGCAGTAACGACGGCATCCTTAATTCTTTCATCCAGCTGCCCTACTTCATAGTTTGCAAGAGCAGCAGCCTTTTTGACTGTCGCCATTGCCAATATTAAAGATTGATCTATTTGATAACCGGTAATTGGGAAATTCTCAATCGCACGCATCGTTTGAATGCCATAATAAGCATCCGCTGGAATCTTTTTCTCTCCTAAAAAATCCTTTTCAATTCGATAGTTTTGCGTGTTATCCAACAATTTTGTCAGCTCCTAGTTATTTTTCATACATATATTTTTAGCTTTGCTGGTATTGAACCTGGTGCAGGTTTGCAAATATACCCCCACGGCGGATCAACTCATCGTGTCTACCCTCCTCTGCAATTCCATCCTCCGTCACAACGACAATGCGATCGGCGTTTCGAATTGTAGCGAGTCGATGAGCAATAATTAAGGTTGTTCGATTCCGAGCTAGCTCATTCAAAGCATTTTGAATAATAAGCTCGGTCTCCGTATCGAGTGCCGATGTCGCTTCATCAAGGATCAAGATCGGAGGATTCTTCAAGAACATGCGGGCAATCGCAATTCTTTGCTTCTGTCCACCAGAAAGCTTCAAGCCACGTTCGCCAATTTCTGTTTCGTAGCCATCCGGAAGAGAATGAATGAAATCCTCAAGATGGGCTCTTCTAGCCGCCTCTTTAATTTCTTCATCGGTAGCGTCTAGCTTTCCATAAGCGATATTTTCTCGTAATGTGCCGGTAAAAAGGAAAACATCCTGCTGCACGATTCCAATATTCGAACGAAGGGAGTGCTTTGTCATCTCGCGAATATCAAAGCCATCAATCTTAATGCTTCCCTGATCAACATCATAGAAGCGTGGAATCAAGGAACAGATCGTTGTTTTTCCAGCACCCGATGGACCGACGAAAGCAACCGTTTCGCCTGCATGAATATCGAGATTAATTCCTTCTAGCACTTTTTTGCTTTTATCATAAGCAAAATGGACATCCTTAAAGGCAATATCCCCACGCAGTGCTCCTACTTCAATGGCATCCTTTCGATCCTGAACCTCTGGAATAGAATCTAACAGCTCGGTAAAGCGCTTAAAGCCTGCCATTCCCTTTGGATACAGCTCCATGAGGGCACTAATTTTATCAATTGGTTTAAAAAGAACATTAACATAAAGGACAAACCCGACAAGCTCTCCGTATGAGAGGTCTCCTTTAAAGCTAAGCCAAGCCCCATACACAAGAACAATCAGCACAAATAACCGGGTCATCATGTACATGCCAGATGAAGTATAGGACATAATTTTATAGGCTGCTAGTTTGGCGATGCGGAATCTCTGATTATTCGAAGTAAATCTTGAGATTTCATATTTTTCATTCGTAAAGGACTGGACAACTCGTACACCAGATACGGAATCTTCCACCCTTGCGTTAATATCCGCAATCTCCCCATACATCCTTTTCCAAGCCTTATTCATATGAATATTGCAATAGGTGATCAACCAGACAAGAAAAGGCACAACGAGGAATGTAACTAGCGCAAGCTTGACGTTAATAGTGAGCATAATCCAGAAGGCTCCAACGAACGTCATCACGGCAATAAAGGCATCCTCTGGACCATGGTGAGCTAATTCTCCGATATCAAAAAGATCATTAGTGACACGGCTCATAATATGACCCGTCTTCGTATTATCAAAGAAACGGAAGGATTGCTTTTGGACATGCTGAAACAGCTGCTGCCTCATATCCGTTTCAATATTGATTCCGAGCATATGCCCCCAATAGTTGACAATATATTGTAAGAACATACTTATAAAATATAGAGCGAGAAGCCCAATGCTGACTGAAACGATCATCGACCAGTTCTCATCAGGCAGCAGATCATCAATGAACCATTGGACCGCAAGAGGAAAGGCAAGCTCAAGCAGGGCAACAATGATCGCGCTAAAAAAATCGATCGTAAATAACTTTTTATGTGGTTTGTAGTAGGACATAAATCTGCGAATCATCTTCTAAAAAATCCCTTCTGACAACAATTTATAGTTTTAGGAATAAAATGGTCCCCTTTCCAATTAGCAATTGTTATGAAACAGCCATTTTAAAACATTTCCATGCTACTAAACTATATCATATCTGTGATTAGGAAAATTGTAAATGCAAGCGCATGCAAAAAAAATAGCCAATCATGATGATTGGCCGTAAGTTACTTAATTAAGGAAAGTTCTCCAACTAATTCATAATTTTTCAGCGAGTGGGCTGAAATTTTTGAATTGGATAAAACATAAAGGGTATTGTCAACATAAAGCAGGCGCTGAATTTCGTTCTCCCATTCCTCATATAATGTTTTCCCTTTCATGTGGGAAATCATGGACTTAAGGGTGAAGCCGTCCTTTAAATCTATGTTATAAATATAGGCCCCTTGAAATTCAAATTTCGAATCAAAGTTATCTCCTTCGACGCTTTGATAAACATTAATTGGAAAGGCAAAGAGCTTCTTTTTCTTATCAAATAACATTGCTTTGTGATCGTAATTCAGTGGTGAATAGGTTCCTCTTCCACCGATGATTTCCGTAAACATTTCCTTAGGATTTTTCATATCCGTGATATCGAATATGGAAAGCTTGACACCTTCTGTTAAGATTAATGGCTCCTTTGAATCCTTAGACGCTACTGACTTCGTATGATGACCGAAGCCGATTAGATGATTTTCATCATAGGGGTGTAAATAGTTGCTGAACCCCGGAATCTTTAACTCGCCTAGTACCTTTGGCGCTTCTGGATTCGCCGCATCAATCACAAACAGTGGGTCTGTTTCTCTGAAGGTCACGATGTATATGCGATCGCCCATGAATCTCGCAGAGTAAATTCTTTCCCCACGTGCAAGGTCTTCAATTGAGCTAACGAGCTTTAGATTCTCGTCATAAATAAATAGATGATTAGCGGATGGTTTTTCCTCATCCCACATATTTCCTTTTGTTACCGCTACCCGGAAATAACCGTTATGTTCATCCATCGAGAATTGATTCAGAATTCGCCCTTCCAGATCGGTTGAGCTATCAAACTCAACTTTAAGACCATCAATCGAAAATTTATAAATAGTAGTGTTTTCAGTTCCAGCTACACCATCCGCGAGCGCTCGAACCCCCCAGTCCTGCACAGCCAAATACAAATTCTCTTTCGACATATACATTTGATCACCACTTCCCAAGTAGGTAGTGATTTTCGCATCCTGGGAAGATTTCTCAAGATCAAATGCGGCGATCATCGTATAATTTGCCTCTTTTGAATCGGGAAAATATTGAATATTATCATAGTCAATGGCGATTTTTTCCTCACTGACATTGCTATCCGAATATCTCGGTCTTAAATCAACATCATCAATCTCTCTCATTATCCAGTATTGGGGATATTGGTTGGTAACTAAATAAACCTTGCTATCGATTTTCCGAGATGAAACCATATGTCCTTCAAGGGAAATACTTCTTTCTTCTTTCGGGTTGTTTGGGTCTGTTATATCGTAAACAATTGCTTTTGTTGAATCATTCTCAGGCAAAATTTTCATTTCATCCTTCTTGCTGCTATCTTTCTTTATCTCCTCGTAGCTGTGTCCAAGAACGAGGAGTTTATTTTCATGCAGAAAAAGTTGAAATGGATAGAAGGTGTTGGAATAGGAAATCTGCTTTAAGAGCTTCATATTTTTCCCATTCTCGACATCAATGATATTTATCTTTCCGTCCACCACTTGATAAATATGGGTGCCATTTGTTTTGACGATATCTGACTCGTCGACACCCTGCACCTGAATATTTGTCTCTGAATATCCTTGAGACTCCGCCTCTTTATTACTTGTCCCGGCACTATCCTTCGATTCCTCCACAGAGGTCCCGCTTCTTGCTGTAAAAAAATTTCCACGTTTTTCTTCCTTCATAATCTCATCGAAATAGCTATTCAGATTTTCCTTGGAACCGACAACTGGCAATTTTTCTTTGACAACAAACTTGATTTCCTGAGCTGTACGAAGAGCTCTCCCGTGTACAGACTTAATCCCCTTACTAAGATGAAGCTTATAGTACCTTTTCGATAGATCATAGCCGTCTTTTGGTGGGGTGATCAAAATCGTTTTATGATCCGTACTTAATGACACGTTGACGTCGATTTTTTTTCCTTGATCATCGAGAACGTATACAGTCTCTTCATTTACCGTCTTTTCATCAATCTCCTTTGAAAAGGTTAGCTTCCAAGTCTTATGATTCATTACAACGGACTGCCCATTCAATTGATTAAGACCAGTTTCTAGCTTTAATTCAGAAACAAATAAATAGGCTGCAACCGCCATCAATAATACAAAGACTCCAACGAGACTCAGCCACTTCATTTTCATCATGAACCACCTCTTTTCTTTACTTTTCCTTTCTTTCTTGATTTGACTGTTAATACGGAAGTAAAGTTACAGTTTGGTTACAAAATTGTATCAAGTCTTAAATTTGTGATAAAAGGTTGTTTGTTTTAAAATGAAAGGGACAAAGTAAAGGAGGAGTTGTGTTATGTCGAAAGCAGAGCAGTTTCTACCCAATTTCTTGTCACACCGTGAGGTTACAAAAGAACTTGCTAGTAAAATTGGAGAAGAGGATTACAACTTTAAGCCTACTGAAACATCCATGAGCGCCAAAACATTGGTGACCCATATGCTTCATTCTTTTTATAACTTTGCGACTATTGCGAAGACCGGGGATCCTTCCGCCATGGTAAGAAAATTGGAGGATACGGAAACAAACTTGTCGGAGCTAGCTGATAAGTATACAACCTTAACGATCGAAACGATCAAATCCATTACAGATGAAGAATTGGCACGTGAAATCGATATGACAAAGTTTCTCGGCATCAAATGTACAGGACGCCAATTGCTGAGATTAGCGTTAGACCACGAGATCAATCACAAAGGAAACCTATTTGTTTATGTCAGAATGCTCGGGCACACCGATCTGCCGATGTTTGTCAAAAAGTAAAATACTTTCCCTTCATAGTAAAATCAATAACCGCCTTGAGAGCCAGGGCGGTTATTTTCACGAAGTTTATTGAGAAAATTTTCACACTGGAGCATGCGATGACAAAGATATTAGTTGTAGATGATGATTTACATATTTTAGAGCTGGTCGGTATCCACTTATGTAATGCAGGGTATCAGGTCTATAAGGCAAAGGATGGGGTCGATGCCTTAAACATTCTAAGCAGTGAATCCTGTGATTTAGCTGTTATTGATGTGATGATGCCTTTTATGGATGGATATTCCTTAACGAAGGAAATTCGACAAAAATACGATATTCCGATCATCCTACTTACCGCTAAAAGCCAAATCGAAGACAAGGAGCAGGGATATCTATCGGGTACAGATGATTATCTCGTCAAGCCCTTTGAACCAAAGGAGTTGCTTTTTCGCATCAAAGCATTGTTAAGACGTTATGATTTAGAAACAGACGAATCCATTGTCCGATTCGGCAAAACAACCATTAACAAAAAAAGCTATGAGGTAGAAATTGGCAACCGAACCCTTCTCATCCCATTAAAAGAGTTCGAGCTGCTCTATTTTTTGGCGTCTCATCCATTTCAGGTTTTTTCAAGAGAGCAATTGATCGAGCGGATCTGGGGAATCGATTATGAAGGAGACGAACGAACGGTTGATGTCCATATCAAAAGACTGAGAGAGCGTTTTTCATCCATTACAGATGACTTTCAAATCAAAACGATACGTGGTGTAGGGTATTTGCTGGAGGCACGCCAAAAATGAAGTCACTCTATACAAAATTTGTAGTGATTACAATTGGAATTATGGTAATCAGCGGCATAATTGGTTTTATCATTTCCAACACTTATTATCAGCACAAGTTAAAGCCCTATAACGATGAAAAAAAAACGAAAATTGCCTTGAATATCGCAGAATTTATAGAGGCACACCCTGAAATTAATCTTCATGAGTACTTCGAACATTTATCATCCATTGGATATCAATTCTACTTATTGGATGACTTTGAAAGAGAAGCTTTCTTTGGCCAACCATTTAGAGATGACACGCTCTCGTCCTCTGCCAAAAAACAAGTCTTGAACGGGGAGATTTATCACGGCATTCTTTATTTCCCACAAGAAACCTTTGTAACAGGCTTCTTCGCTAATGAATTACGAAATACTATTGGTGTCCCTTTTTCCCATCAAGGAAAAAACTATGCGCTATTTCTAAGGCCTGATATTAAGCTACTCTTTAATGAGATGCATCTCCTATTCGGCTGCATGCTAATCTTAATGATTGCCCTAAGCATCATTCTAGTTGTGATTAGTACGAAATATTTAGTTAAACCAATTTCACAGGTAGCAAAGGCAACAAAATCCCTATCTCAAGGAAAATTCAATGTGGACTTAGAGATCAATCGGCGTGACGAGGTAGGTGAGCTCTCAGAAAGCTTCCTAAAAATGGCAAGAAAGCTTGAACAAATGGATGAGATAAGAAAAGAGTTCATCTCAAACATTTCTCATGACATCCAATCCCCCCTGTCCAATATTAAGGGGTACACCAATCTGTTGGAAAATGAGAAACTTCCTCCTGAAGATAGAGACCATTACATATCGATCATCAATAATGAGATTAGAAGATTATCCTCATTAACAAAACAGCTGTTGCTTCTTGCCTCGTTAGATCGAAACGAAGATATTGTGAAAAAGAAGAGATTTAATGTGGGTCTACAGGTTAAAGAATTAATCCGTAGCTATCAATGGTTGATTAGTGAAAAAGGGATAACACTTGGTTACTCCTTGCCTGAAATCGAGTTGACCGGTGATCCAGAGCTCCTAAACACCGTGTGGGACAACCTGTTAACGAACGCGATTAAATACAATCAACCAAATGGTAGGATCGAGATTTCCATTGAAAAGAGCGGAAAATCAGTTATCCTAACCTTTGCAGATACAGGTATTGGTTTGAGTGAGATGGAACAAGAAAGAGTGTTTGAACCCTTTTATCGCGCAGATACAGCCCGCACACGGACCATTGAAGGGACAGGGCTCGGTCTTTCTATCGCTGCGACCATCGTTCGACTACACGATGGCCTTATTATTGTTCATAGTAAGGAAGGCGAGGGGACTACCTTTACGGTCGAGCTGCCTATCTCCTAAGGAATGATAGCCTTTATTTAAGAAAAAGCCGATTTGTAAACTTTTATTCATCCTCCGTTCATATTCCTCTTTTACATTATGTATATACATATAATTGGAGGGATTGAAGTGAATAAAAACAGTCTGCTTTTATTGAGATTTGCAAGCTTGTTTGGCGTGATTGGTGCTATTCTTGGAGCCCATATGGCAGGGTCTGGCTCCTATCTCTTTCGGCCGGTTCATGCCCATATTTTAGTTGTTGGGTGGTTAAGTCTTTTCGCATGGGCTGTCTATTATAAGCTTTTCCAGACTACACAGACAGTCATGACGAAAATTCATGTTTGGAGTGCGATCCTCGGCTCTTGCGGATTAACCATCGGAATGTGGTTGTATATGGTAAAGCCATTCGACCTTCCTGAAGCCTTCACGTTGTCTTTCTATATCGCTGGTGGAGTTGCACTACTAATTAGCTTTATTGTGTTCTTCTTGATGACCCTATTTTATAGGGAGGAAGCTGCTGACCTATAAACGGTCAGCAGCGATTGCTTTCTTCGCTAATAATTGGATGGTCATGTCATCCATTGGTGGATTGTGGAGCCCTGCTCTCACATCACGATAATAGCGTTGGAGTGGATTCTTCTGCGAAAGGCTCCGTGCTCCCACAATCCTCATAGCCAAATCCACAACCTGAATGGCTTTATTTGTAACAGAATGTTTCACTGCCCCAAGCAAAGGACCAAGCAGTGCTCTTTCATCTTCTGAAGAGGAATCCCACTCTTTGGCAACAGAATAAAGGAAATGCTTTGCTTCCAACAGAAGTAGCTCCATTTCACCAATCCTTTGTTGGACAGTTGGAATGTCTAGAATGGTGCCTTCAATACTATTTGGTGAATAGCTCTTCGCAAACTCTATAGCGTACCTCTGTGCAGCTGTAGCTATTCCTAGATAGCAGGCAGGAATATGAAGAAGCCAGCCGTTTGCACCCTTTTTTCCTGGAAGGAAGCGCTCAACATAATCCTCATCACCTACCGTCACTTCCTTAAGCACGAGATCATGGCTACCCGTCCCTCTCATCGCAATACTATCCCATGTTTCCTCGATCTCCACCCCAGCAAGCGACCGATGTACAAGGAAATTCCCTACCTCATCACGCTCTGGAACAGAGGCACTCACGATAAAATAATCCAGCATCGGCGACATCGTTGTGAACGTTTTTCTTCCATTAAGAAGCCAGCCATCTTGAACTTTAACGGCTGTTGTCGTCGGTTTGCCACCCCTAGTGGGACTTCCTGTCTGGGGTTCACTAGCTGCTCCATTTAATAGTGCACCCTTCTTGACATCCTCGATCACTTTTTCAAAAACTGTTTCATCCCATAGCTTCTTCTCATCAAGATTCTTAATGATCCCCATATGCCAGCCAATCGACAAGGCGGTCGCACCATCTCCCATTGCGATTTGTTCCTGCAATCGAACGAGTTCATATAAAGATATTTCTGCCCCGCCATATCTTTTTGGTACTGTTAGCAGGGTATAACCGGTTTCGATTAACTCCTTAATATTTTCATAAGGAAAAGAACCCTCTTCATCCACCTGCGCTGCTCTCTTCAAAAATCTCTCTGATAATTTACTCATTAACTTTAGTTTTTCATCAATTGTTTTCATGTCTTGGAATTTCAATGGACTAACCTCACTTATCAAAACCAACTAATTTTATAGGAATTCTTTTCTCTTTATTATGGATCAATTGAGTTACTTTCACAATCTTTTCGTCCAAAGATGATTTTCTATCATTAATTGGGCTATTTTCGTAATTTACTTGTCCAATCCCCTTCATCATCTTTTCATATGATGTAGGGACAACAATGATTGAGACATCATTATGTTGTTTAGATATTCAACTGGAGGTGATCGAATGAGCTACCAAGGTGGAGGATACGGCGGCGGAATGGGCTTTGCTTTAATCGTTGTTCTGTTCATTTTGTTGATTATCGTTGGAGCAAGTTACATGGGCTACTAATCTAATATTCGCCATCACCAGTTTGCTTGAGCGCCTTTTTTGGCGCTCTTTTGAATTGATTTAGCCATTTTGATTTAATGCGTTAAATTGGTAAAAACAATATAGATTTTGGCTAGTAACAATGATATGATTTTAGATAATTATTTTATGAGATTTTAACACTTTAATTTAGAGAGAAGAGGGCCAATGATGTTTCAAAGCAAATTAAGAAAAGAATATCCTTACTTGTGTACACCCATCGTTGGAACAACTAGTGAGGAATTACTGGATGAGTTAGAAATAGTCAAAGAAAAAGGACCGGACATGATTGAATGGAGAGTCGATTACTTTCAAGAAATACAAGATTTCGAAAGGGTTGCAGAGGTAGCAAATGCCATAAAGAAAGTAACCCCTGGGACCCCACTGCTTTTTACGATTCGTTCGGTCGCTGAAGGTGGAAATCCGACACCGCTGTCTCCAACTGAAATCGTAGGGCTCCTTTCCTACATATGTAAACATAGCTGCATCGATATCATAGATTATGAGATAGCGAATCCTGAAGAAGATACCCTTCATTTAAGAAAGGTATCCCGAGAATGTGGAAAGTCATTGATTTTGTCCTATCATGACTTCACTAAAACCCCTTCCGAAGATCAGCTCCTTCAAATATTAAAAAAAGCGGAATCATTAGAAGCCGATATTGCGAAAATTGCTGTTATGCCGAATTCATATTCAGATGTCATTCGCCTGCTAGACATAACAGAACAAGCAAATAGATTAATAAAAATTCCCGTTGCCACCATGTCTATGAACGGGCTTGGTACAGTAAGCAGAATGATCGGTTGGATTTTTGGCTCTGCAATTGTTTTTACAGTTGGCGCTAAAAGTTCAGCACCTGGACAAGTACCGATTGAGAAAGTGCGTGAGATCATCAAGACGATTAAAGAATATCAGTAACAAAAACCGATCAAGCATAGCAAGATCGGTTTTTCTTTTGCTATTTACTTTTATACAACTTAACCAAGTTCACCACCAGCACCTTCACAATCGAATAGGCCGGGATAACAAAGATAACACCAATAAGTCCCGCGAGATTTCCCGCTGTTAAAATTAAGACGATAATGGTTAATGGGTGGATATTCAAAGATTTTCCCATGATGTTTGGGGAAATGATATTTCCTTCGATTTGCTGCGCAACTAACATGATGATCCCCACATAGAGAACCATAACGGGATCTTGGAATAGCGCAACAAGAATGGCAGGAATAACGGCGATATAAGGTCCAAGGAACGGAATGACATTCGTAAACATTCCAAACACTGCCAACACTAACGAATAATTTAGTCCAATGATGAGGTAGCCGATATACAGCAATATCCCCACGATGAGACTAACAATCATTTGTCCTTGAATGTAAGTGGCAATCGTTTTGTCTATATCCTTTAATATATGAAGAACATTCTCCCGTCTAGATGTCGGAAAAAGCTTCGTAACACTTGGTGCAAACCGCCCGCTATCCTTCAGCATGTAAAATAGAATGAACGGAACAAGAACGAGACCAAACAAAGTATTTATAAAACCGCCGATCACACCAAATACACTTAGAATGCCACTTGCGATATTGCCGATATTGTTTTGAATGCGTGCTTCGATATCTTCACTTGCTGTTAAGATAGCATCCTGAACGAAATCTGGAAAGGCGCTCCGATTTTCTTGTATGTATTTCACCCAATCGATAACCGTTGAAACCATCGCCGGGAGATTGTCAATAAAGGTTTCGAGCTGATCATTGATCGCAGGGGCAACAAGCTTGACAATTCCATATCCGAATAAAATAATCGCAGCATAGGCAGCAAGAATCGCAATCCATCTAGGGGTTTTTCTCTTTTCTAAAAATGTCACCAGAGGGCGACATAAGTAATACAAAATACCCGCTACCACAAATGGTAGAAAGATGGTTTGAATTAAAACGACCACGGGTACTAATAGAAATTGATTTTTATTCAGCAAAAAAACAATGAGCAAAAATAATATGATGGCCACCATGACCTTGAACCATCTTTTTTCCGTAAAAGTCATCAACATCCACATCCTAAACCTGTCCAAATTTTTCCTCTCTTGAATATAGCAAGCTTTTCTGTCAAAATGCAATCATTTTCTACCTAAGAGAAAGCAAAACGGATGGCAGAGCCACCCGCTTTAGATATTGACAACCTTTGCTGCCTGAATTAGCTTTTCTATTTCATCCCTCTTATTCTCGCGAAACAGCTCGATTATTTTACTACCCACAATCACCCCATCACAATACTGACCCATTGCCTTTATCTGCTCAGGACTTGAGATTCCAAAGCCTGCAAGCACAGGAATGGGACTCAAATCATGAAGGGTTTTCAAGTACTCTCCTACCTGTTCATGAAACTCTGATCTTATCCCTGTTGTACCCGTAACAGTAACCGCATATAAAAAGCCCCGACCTCTTTGAGCAATCTCCATCATTCGTTCTCTCGAGCTCGTTAAAGTCACCAAACGAATAAGCTCCACTTCTTCTACATCTAAATAAGGGATAATGATTTCCTCCTCCTCGATAGGCAGGTCCGGAATAATCAAACCGTCCACTCCTGCCCGACCTGCAGCCTGAACAAAAGCAGGAATTCCGAAGGCATAAATCGGATTCATATACGTCATGATGATTAAAGGAAGAGACACGATTGGACGGAGTTCCTGAATAGTCGTAAGTACTGCTCGAAGCGTCGTCCCCTCGGCTAATGCCCTTAATCCAGCGGCTTGAATCGTCGGTCCATCTGCCACAGGGTCGGAAAAAGGAATCCCAATCTCGATCGCTGTTGCACCACAGGCTTCTAGAAAAATGATTTGCTCCTTTAATTGATTTAGTCCGCCATCCCCAGCCATAATATAAGGGACAAAAGCTTTCTCATTTCTATCCATTGTACGCTTAAACGCTTTTTCCAATCGGTTCATTAAAGTTCCCTCCCTAGTCTTGCCTTCACAGCTTGAACATCCTTATCACCGCGACCTGATAGGCAGACAACGATCCCTTGTTCGTCCCCCATCGTCCTAGCAAGCTCTATCGCAAAGGCCACCGCATGAGAACTTTCTAAGGCAGGAATGATGCCTTCAAGCCTGCATAGAAGCTGTAGTGCTTCTAATGCTTCATCGTCTGTAATCGATTCATATTGGACACGTCCGATGTCCTTTAAATAACTATGCTCAGGTCCTACTCCGGGATAATCTAGCCCTGCAGAAATGGAATGCGCCTCTTGAATTTGTCCTGCATCGTCCTGAAGAAGGTACATAAGTGCTCCATGTAATACCCCTGGTTTCCCTTTCGTTAATGATGCAGCATGTTTATCTGTGTCTAGACCAAGTCCAGCGGCCTCCACTCCAAACATCTTGACCTCTTGATGCTCAATAAATGGATAGAACATTCCCATGGAATTGCTGCCACCACCGATACAAGCCACTAAAGCATCAGGGAGGCACCCTTCCTTTTCAAAATATTGCTGTTTTGTTTCCTTACCAATGACACTCTGAAAATCACGGACGATCATTGGAAAAGGATGGGGTCCCATGACCGAGCCTAATATATAATGGGTATCATTCACATGGGAAACCCAGTACCTGAGCGCTTCATTACAAGCATCTTTGAGGGTTCGACTACCGGAGGTAACCGGCACAACCTTAGCCCCTAATAATTCCATTCGGAAAACATTGAGCTCCTGCCGCTTAATATCCTCCTCCCCCATAAAGATGATGCACTCCAGATTTAAGAGGGCGCATACGGTAGCTGTTGCTACACCGTGCTGACCGGCTCCGGTTTCAGCAACAATCTTTTTCTTTCCCATCCGCACAGCAAGAAGGGCCTGCCCGATGGTGTTATTGATTTTATGAGCTCCTGTATGATTCAAATCCTCACGCTTTAAATAGATCCTTGCACCGCCAACAGATTTCGTCAGATTTTCTGCAAAGTAAAGCGGTGTTTCTCGACCAACATAATCCTTTAACAGGGAGCTTAGCTCCAAGTGAAAGCCTTCATCCTGTACAGCTTTTTGATAAGCGTTCTCCAGCTCCTTAACTGCTTCCATAAGTGTTTCTGGGATAAATCTTCCCCCGTATTGGCCAAAATGCCCTTTTTCATTTGGTAAACAATATATGCTCATCTAACTTCCACCCCGTTCTTCGCTCTATCGATAAATTCTTGGATCTTTTGGAGGTCCTTTTTTCCATTTGTCTCCACCCCACTGCTTACATCCACCATTGCGGGTCTTACCTCTTCAATTGCTGCCACTACATTCCCGGAATGAAGACCACCAGCAAGAATAATCTGCTTGCTTCCGAAGTCAAACTCCCTCAATATTCCCCAATCAAAGGTTTCACCGTTTCCTCCATAATAGCTTCCTCTAGGACTATCAAGGAGGAGAAAATCACATGGATAGTCATGGATTTGGTTGAGATCGGTAGCACTCGCAATGCTCAATGCCTTAATAACAGGGACTGGGAAACCATTACAAAATTCTGGAGACTCATCTCCATGTAGCTGTATAGCTGTTAGACCTGCTCTTTCAACTGTTTCATGAATGACCTCTTTTTTTTCGTTTACAAAAACGCCTACCTTTAAAATGGGCTTTGGAAGCTGTTGAATGATTTCCCTTGCTTGTTCAATTGAGACTCTTCTCTTGCTTTCTGCAAAGACAAACCCAATAGCATCAGCACCATACTCAGCAGCCGCTAAAGCGGTTTCCACATCTGTAATCCCGCAAATTTTCACCTTCATTTCTTTGTCACCTCTGTTTTTAACGGAAGCTTCATCGCCTTGATCACTTGAGCTGGATAACTGTGTGTCATGAAGGTCTCACCAACTAAAATGCCATTTGCTCCTGCCCTTTGAACCCGTTCCACATCCTCTATCGTCTTTATCCCGCTCTCACTAATTAGGAATCTACCTTCTTTTTTGATTATCGGAGCAACACTTTCTGTCACCGCTAGATCTACCTCGAAGGTTTTGAGGTTCCGGTTATTAATCCCAATGAGTCGATTATCCGTTTTGAGGACTCGTTCTGCTTCCCTCTCGTCATGAACCTCCATCAGCACCTCTAACCCGTTTTCTTGCGCATATTCATACAGTTCATGAAGCTTATCATCAGCTAATGCCGCGGCAATTAGAAGAATGATATCCGCACCGGCTCCCTTGGCTGCATCAATTTGAATCGGATCAATGATGAAATCCTTGCACAGTACTGGCTTATCAATAGCCAAGCGGACCGCTTCCAAATCCCCTAACGACCCTTTAAAAAAAGCATGGTCAGTCAGTACGGAAACAGCATCTGCGCCAGCCTCCATATAGATTTTTGCTTGAATTCTAGGATCGGCGTCTAGATTTAAATTTCCTTTTGATGGAGAAGCTCTTTTGAACTCCGCAATGATTGACATCTCAGTTGACTTCTCTAGCTGGGCTAAAAAGGACCTGTGTTTAAGCGCCGAACTCAATGGAGGATTGGCCCTCTCTTTTAAAATCTTTACTTCCTTTCTTTTCGCCTCAAGGATTCGGTCTAAAATCGTCTCCACTTAAATCACCTCCGCTTTGTAGCTTTGACTTTTTTCTACTAGTTGCTCCAGCTTTTGAAGGGCTGCACCTGAATCGATACTCTCTTTCGCCTTTTTGACCCCTTCATCAATAGTAGCCGCGGCGTCATTGGCAAATATTCCAATCCCTGCATTCAAAAGCACGGTGTCACGGTAAGCACCCTTTTCTCCTTTTAACACATGAAGAAGAATCTCAGAATTTTCCTTTGCATTTCCACCCCGGATCGCATCATTTCCATAGATTGAAAAGCCTAATTCCTTCGGATTGAGGATTTGCTTATATATCACACCGTTCTCAAGGACCGCTAAATGATTTTCACCCGCTAGGGACGCCTCATCCATAAACCCAGCTCCATTTAATACGACCGCCTTTTTTCTACCTAAAATTTTCAAGACCTCTGCAAACATTTCGATTAAGTCCCTTCTGTAAATTCCGAGCAGCTGAGAATCAAGCTTTACGGGATTTGTTAACGGCCCAATCAAATTAAAGACAGTTGGGATGCGAAGGTCTCTTCTTACCTTCATAATGCGTTTGATTTTGGGATGGACATATGGGGCAAATAAAAATGTAATTCCGATACTTTCTAGCAGCTCCATCGATTCTTCGGGTTTGAGATCCCAGTTTATCCCCAAATACTCAAGAACATCAGCACTTCCCGTTTTACTTGTGATACTACGGTTTCCGTGCTTGGCGACCCGTATCCCAGCACCTGCCATTACAAAGGCTGAGGTTGTGCTAATGTTGAAGCTTTGGGAGCCGTCACCTCCTGTCCCGCAATTATCGATAACATTGGGGATCCTTGCTTCAAAAGGCATAGCCTTTTCCCGCAGTGCCTCGACGATTCCGACAATTTCCTCGACGGTTTCTCCCTTCGTCTTCAACCCCACCATAAAAGCAGCAATCTCACTATCCGTGATTTCGTCCGTCAATATCTGTTCCATCACCTCTTTCATTTCCTTTTGGGATAACGATTCTCGTTCAGATAGGCGCTGTAGATAAGCTCTCATTTTGCTTCTCCTTTCTAATCTCCTCTAGGAATTTTTTTAAAATGTCCTTTCCATGCTTTGTTCCGATCGACTCAGGGTGGAATTGGAGCCCAAAGAGCGGAAACTTCTTATGCCTCATCGCCATGATCGCCTGATCATCGCTTGACTCCCCAAGGATGATGAAATCATCTGAAAGTGTATCCTTTTTAATGATGAGTGAATGATATCGCATCACGTCTAATGGATTGGGTAAATCGTGAAAGCAATCGGTGCCACGATGGAGCATTTGCGATACTTTTCCATGCATGATCATATCTGCCTTCACAATCTGCGCCCCAAAGGCATAGCCAATTGCTTGATGCCCTAAGCAGATGCCAAGAATCGGATATTTTTTGTAAAAGGATTGAATGATGTCAATGCAAAGTCCTGCCTTCTCAGGCCTTCCTGGACCAGGAGATAAACAGATGACTTCCGGATTCAAGCTCTCAATTTTCTCGATGGAAATCTGGTCATTTCGTTTTACAATGACCTCTTCACCGAGCTCGCCAAAATACTGATACAGATTGAACGTAAAGGAATCATAATTATCGATGAGTAAAATCATTTTTTCTCCTCCAAAAAAGCTCTCAGCTTGTGAATCGTTTCTTCGTACTCCAGTTCGGGTACCGAATCGTAGACGATTCCTGCCCCTGCTTGAATGTAGACCTCTTGCCCTTTTTTGATCATCGTGCGAATCGCTAAGGCAAAGTCCATATCGCCATTCACCGATAAGTACCCAACCGCACCGGAATAGACACCTCTTTTCACCTCTTCTAGCTCATTGATGATTTCCATCGCTCTTATTTTCGGTGCACCTGACACTGTTCCAGCTGGCAGACAGGCGATTAACGCATCAAGTGAGCTGTATGAGGCTGCCAGTGTCCCGCTCACCTCAGATACTAGATGCATAACATGCTTGTATTTTTCAATGGCCATATTTTTTTCAACCTGGACAGAACCATATTTACAAACACGACCAATATCATTTCTCCCAAGATCGACGAGCATACGATGCTCTGCCAGTTCCTTTTCATCCTCAATCAGTTCCTCAGCAAGCTCCACATCCTCCTCCAATGTCTTCCCTCGAGGTCTCGTACCTGCGATTGGATTGGTCACCACCTTGCCATTGGAAACCTTAATCAGGCTTTCAGGAGATGCCCCTGCGACAAGATAATCCTCAAAATCAAGGTAATACATATATGGGGAAGGGTTCTGAATGCGTAGCTTTCGATAAAAGGAAAAGGGGGCACCCTCCATTTGCGCCTTCATCCTCTGGGATAACACAACCTGAAAAATTTCTCCCTCGATGATATGGGTCTTCGCCTTTCTCACTTTCTCCATGAACTGTTCCTTTGTCATCGAGGCTTCAAAAGATGAAAGCTTTACAGGCGACTGCTCCTGGTCTGCTCCATTTAATATTTCTTCCTTTCTCTGTTGCAGACGCACTGCAAGCTCTACCTCATTTGTGCTTTCTTGAAGTGGTACACCCACGAGATAAACCTTCTGTTCCAAATGGTCAAACACAACTAGCTCTTCGAACAGCATAAAATGGACATCGGGCAATTCGAACTCGTCGAAAGGGGTATGACCAATTTCCTCATC
>DLCS01000021.1:18017-18559 GCA_002480735.1 Bacillaceae bacterium UBA7792
GCAATTTCCTCATAATGACGAATCACATCATAGCCAACAAAACCGACGGCACCTCCTATAAAGGGAATAGAGTTGGCCACATTTTCTTTTATTTTTGGCATGAGCCTTTTCAACACCTCAAGTGGCCTCTCTTGGATAACCTCCTCCTTTCCGTTTCTAGAGACAATTGTTTGATCCTTATTTCCCTTCAGTTCTATTGCTGGATTTGCGCCAATAAACGAATACCTTCCTGAATCCTCATGCTTGAGCGAGCTTTCTAAGAGGAATTTCTTTCGACCGGAAAGCCTTTGGTAGATGGAAATGGGTGTTATCGTATCTCCCTGCAGCGTCTCGATTAAAATGTTTCCTGCCAGCACATTCGTCATATAAAAAGACTCCTTTCTTTTTGAACTTTGCTGTATCTCCCAATTCCTTGAAAATAAAAAATCCCCTATAAACACATGACTGTGCTTATAGAGGACGATATTTCATACCGTGGTGCCACCTCGATTGGAGCAAAGTGCTCCCGCTTTTCGGATTCACACCTAATCGTAAACCCTATC
>DLCS01000254.1:0-14258 GCA_002480735.1 Bacillaceae bacterium UBA7792
CTTCAACTGGAGCACTGCGCAAGATCGTCGCAAGCTCCTTGCTCATAAGAGCTTGATCCTTAAATTCTTCAATCTTCTCTCTTAGCTTGTTGCCGGTCACTTGATCAACAGAGGCAATCAGATGATCGACGGTTTGAAATTCCTTTAGTAGTTTAATGGCCGTTTTTTCGCCCACTCCAGGAATTCCAGGAATATTGTCGGAGGCATCCCCCATTAACCCCTTCATATCAATAATTTGCTCCGGTGTGAGTCCATATTTTTCTTTTATGTGCTCGGGAGTGTATTCCTCAATATCGGTAATTCCTTTTCGAGTGATGGCTACCGTTGTTTTCTCCGAGCTTAATTGGGTTAAATCCTTATCACCGGAGATGACCTTAACTTCAAAGCCATCCTGTTCTGCTTTTAGGGATAAGGTCCCAATAATATCATCGGCTTCATAGTTTTCAAGCTCGTAGCGGGCAATCCCATAGGCGTCTAGGAGCTCACGAATAAAAGGAAACTGCTCCGATAGCTCAGGTGGAGTTTTCTGCCTTCCTCCTTTATATTCGCTATACGTTTTGTGACGAAAGGTTGTCTTGCCAGCATCAAAAGCAACCATGATATGTGTCGGTTTCTCATCTTCTAGTATTTTCATAAGCATCATTGTAAAGCCATAAACAGCATTCGTATGTACTCCCTTATCATTGTTCAGTAAGGGCAAGGCAAAAAATGCGCGATAGGCAATACTGTTTCCATCAATAAGAACCAGTTTCTTCAAAATTATCAAACCTCACTCTCTATAAGTTTCAAAGCAACCATGTTTAAGATAATAGTCATAAAAAAAACCGTTATTTTCCTTCCTTTATTCTATCATGAGAATGTGGAGAAGGAAAAATAACGGTACTTATCGCTTTACTATTTAGTATAACCCATTAACAGTCTAGCATATGGGGAATTAGACGGGAGGACAATGACAGTCTCATCATTGATCGTCTTTTTGTAGGATTCAAGCGTTCTGTACAGGGAATAGAATTCAGGATCCTTCGAAAAAGCTTCGTTATAGATTTTGGCTGCCTCAGCCTCTCCTTCAGCACGAATCATTTCTGCTTCTGAATTAGCTTTCGCCAACAACTCACGCACCGTCTTATCCGTTTCCGCTTCAATTCGATTTTTTTCTGCATCTCCTATCGATAAATACTCTTGTGCTTTCGATTGACGCTCCGAAATCATTCTTGTATAGACGGATTGCTCGTTCTCCTCTGGCAAATCAGTCCGTTTAATTCTGACATCGGTCACCGTAATTCCGTATTTATCGTTAGCTAATAATTGATTAACTTGTTCAGTAATGCGATCATTTAAGGAGCCTCTTGATGATTTCTCATCGCTGATGATCTCATCATAGTTTAACTGACCTAATTCAGTACGGACAATAGAATAGATGAACTCTTCCATCCTTGTTTCTGCATTTTCAACGGTTCTTGCGTTGGAGATCATTTTCTTCGGATCGTCTATTCTCCAAATGGCATAATTATCAATTAGCATCCGTTTCTTATCCTTCGTATTGATTTCAGCTTCTGATACATCATAGGCCATTTGATATTTTGGTAGGGTCGTCACCGTTTGAACGAAAGGTACCTTAAAAGAAATTCCTGGAGTATCATCAATTCTGACAACCTCACCAAATTGACGGATCACCTTATACTCTCCTTCTTTTACAACAAATATATTTGTAAATATGAGGATGAGTAAAGCAATAATAATCACTGCAAAAATTCCTAGTTTTATGTAAGTGCGGCCATTCATGCCACCACCGCCACTACGCTCATTAATGTCAATCACATTGTGATCACTCATTGGTCTTTTCACTTCCTTCCTCTTTTGCCTTTGGTTGTGTATTTTCCAATGGACGAATCGGGAAATATTTCATCGTATTGCCATCGTCATTCATAATATATATTTCTGTGCCTGGAAGAACCTGTTCAAGCGTTTCTAATACTAGACGCTGTCTTGTTATATCAGGATTTTTCTTGTACTCTTCATACAGCTTATTGAATACGGCCACATTCCCTTTTGCGGTTTCAATCCGGGCTGTTTTTTCCCCGTTGGCCTTATGAATGATGGCATCCTTTTCTCCTTTAGCCTCATTCTCCTTTTGATTCTTATATTTATTCGCTTCGTTTCTCTTCGTATTCATCGTTTCCCTAGCATCCGTTACAGCTGTAAAGGCCTGACGAACCTCAGCATTTGGCAGCTCAACATCCTGAAGCTTTACTGCTAGGATCGAGATCCCGATATCATATTTTTGCATTAAAGTAGAAAGTAATTCCCGAACATCCGCTTCAATTTCAGCCTTGCCCGACGTTAAGGCATCATCTATCTCTGAGCTACCAATAATACTTCTTAACGATGCCGACGTAGCATCTCGAAGGATTTCCTTTGGGTTGTCTGAGTTATAAAGGTATTTTCCTGGCTCGGTAATCTTCCATTGAACGACTAGGTCAGCTAAGACAATATTCTCATCCCCTGTGATCATTTTCGTTTCATTAGGAAATTCCTTTGTCTCTCCGTCTACTTCCTCAAATCCAAATTGAAGGCTGTAGGTTTCCTTTGAAAGCTTCTCTACACTTTGGATTGGCCAGGGCAGCTTGAAGTTTAGGCCTGGCTCTGTGACCCCTTCCTCAACCTTTCCGAAGGTTAAAATAACGGCCTGTTCCGACTCATCCACCGTGTACCAAGTGGTAAAAGCTACGATGCTCAAAAGAATAATTAAAACAACAAGTCCAATAATGGTATAAATTCTTTTTAAACTAATCATAGGGTCTCCTTTCCTATAAATATATTATTCTGTCTATTTATACGGAAAAGTAACGTTTTAGTTTCAAAATTGTTAAAAAAAAGAGGCCAAAGCCCTCAGGCTTCTACCTCCGTTCTCCCAGAAAAGACCTTGTTTAATTCTATCGTAAACATGGTCCCTTCTCCAACCGTACTCTTAACGGATATTTTCCCATGATGTGCCTCAATTAAATGCTTTACAATCGCAAGACCCAATCCCGTTCCTCCTGAGTCTCTGCTTCGTGCTTTATCAACCCGGTAAAACCTTTCAAATATGCGGGGAATTTCCTCTTGGGCAATGCCAATTCCAGTGTCCTTGATGGAAACCGATACAGATTTTTGGCTCTCTGAGATAGATATAGCGACCTTTCCACCTATTAACGTATAGGAAATCGCATTGCTGATGATGTTGATAAAAACCTGCTTTAATCGATCATAATCGGCTTCTATCAAAATCTCCTTTTCTGTACCTTCGAAAACGAGCTCAATCCCCTTTTTCTCTGCCTTGCGCCTCAATATGATGATCAGCTCTTGCAGCAGTTGAACAAGATTCATTTTTCGAATTGAAAGGACGAACCCTTGCTGTTCGATTTTTGACAGCTCTAATAAATCAAGGATCAAGGATTGTAGCCTATCACTTTCCTCCAAGACTATTTTAAGGAACTGATCCAGCGTTTCCTTGTCCTCTTTTGCCCCGTCTAATAGGGTTTCTGTGAAGCCTTTAATCGAGGTAATCGGGGTTTTTAATTCATGGGACACATTGGCGACAAAATCCTTTCTCACCTGTTCAAGCTTTTTTATTTCCGTAATATCATGAAAAACGAGAAGAATTCCTTTCCATTCTTCATTGACTCCTAAGATGGGCACGCCATATACTTCAAAATGTCTTCTCTCAATTCCAATTGGAAGATGGAGCTGCCTCTTTATTTTTTGCTCAGTCATTACAATCTCTTCAATGAGCTCTGAAATCTCTTTATGTTCAATTACTTGATAATATAGCTTGTCAATATAGTCGGAACTTTCGACGTGAAACACTTCTTTAAAGGTTCGATTCAGAAGAATAATTTGTCCCTTACTATCAATAAGGAGAAGGCCGCTTCCCATATTTTCAATTAAAGCACTCAATCTTCCTTGCTGAATTTCATTAGCCTTGACCATGCCTTGTAGATTTCTAGCGAGAATATTTATCGAGGAGCTTAGCATTCCAGTTTCTGAAACATGATCATCATAGGTTCTTGCCCGATAATTCCCTTTTGCTAGCTCAATTGCGACCTTCGTAGCCGATTCAATTGGTTTTGTGTAGCGGACCATGATTCGTGAACCAAGAATAATAATGACGATCAAGGCAGCACCTAAGCTGAAAATAAGAAGCCACCAGATTTGTTGATAGGCCCGTTGAATTTCAGCAAGCTTCGTGCTCACAAAAAGATATCCTTGCAATGTTCCATTATCGACAATCGGGGTCCAGTGAACATGTAAATTATGCCCTCCGCCTAATTCAATTGCTTTCTCACTTTCTTCGCCCATATTTTGAAGAATTTCCTGTATTAGGTTCTCATGTTGCTTATCAGGAATATCATCCATATTTCCGCTGTCATATATCATTTCCTTCTTTGCATCAACAATAAAAATGCGGCTATTTAAAGTCTCGCTAAACCAATTCATCTTTTCTTCATCGAAGGAATGAATTCCTCCAGATTCCATTATGAATGAGGAAATGATTTTGCTCTCCTTATTAAGACGTGAATCATAGGTATTGACATAATGACTCTTAAATAATTGACCCAGCAATAGTCCTAACCCGATCAACACGATAAAAATAAGTGTAATCAATCCAAAAAGGAGCCTTGTACGATATCTTGTCATTCCCCTTTCGGCTCCTCCATCTTATATCCTAGTCCCCTTATTGTTTTAATAAAAACTGGTTTTTTGGAATCCTCTTCAATCTTTTCACGAAGATGGCTGATATGGACATCAACAATTCTTGTATCCCCAACAAAATCATAGTTCCATACCGCACTTAGAAGTTGGTCTCTTGTTAGTACCCTTCCTTTATTCTTCGCTAGATAAACGAGTAGCTCAAATTCCTTTGGAGTTAAGTCCAACAATTCATCGTCAAAAAAAGCTTCGTATTGTTCGGGATAAATGGTTAGCTTGCTTAATTTTATTGAATCATGCTCCTCCGTCTCCGGCTCCATCGGGGCAGCATGAACTTGGGTTCTTCTCAAAATTGCCTTCACACGCGCTATTACTTCTCTTGGGCTAAAGGGCTTGGTCATATAATCGTCTGCACCTAATTCAAGTCCTAGCACCTTATCAAACTCTTCATCCTTAGCCGTTAACATTAATATTGGCGTCGAGATCTTTTGCTGTCTCAGCTGCTTGCACACTTCAATTCCATCGATTTTGGGAAGCATTAGATCCAGAATAATTATATCTGGAGAGTTTTGGATCGCCATATCTTTTCCTTCTTCACCATTCATTGCGGTCATTACCTCGAAGCCAGCATGTTCTAAATTATATCGTAACAAAGTAACGATTGACTGTTCATCATCTACGACAAGAACTTTTTTCAATGGTAGCTCCTCCGGTCAACATATTTTGAGTGAACGATTTTGATATTTTCATTATAATATAAAAACTTCTTTCTCATCGTAGATTTACAATACTTTTACATTGCTGAAACAAAAAATTAAAAGCTCGTGACCAATGGTTTCAAAAATTTTCAAGCGCTTTGCCATCCAGACCCTCAAGATGTTCGGGAGGGCAAACCTCCAATCTTCCTTGAAGAGCCAGCTCATTTCCTTCATTGGTTCCTTCCACTCTCATATGAATCGTGTTTGTGTTCTCATTCACCTCAAGGACCTCAAATAGAAACTGAATATTTTCATAGTGATAGACAGGCTTTATGAATTCAATATCCTGTCTAAGAATATGGCTTCCTGGACCAGGAAGGTATTTTGAAATAGCAGAGCTTACCATCCCTGTCAGCATAATTGTTGGAACAATCGGCCTTTTAAAGGATGTTCGTGAGGCGTAGTCATGCTGAATATAAAGAGGATTTGCATCATCCGTTAAGCCTAAATATAATAGCAAATCCTTGTCTTCTATTTTTTCAGTTAGAGTCAGCTTTTCCCCCTTCGTAATTTCATCTATTTTTCTTCCTAATTTTCTTTTTCTCCCAAGAACCACAAAAGTCACACCCTCTCAATTGTAAACGTTTACATTATTAATTGAATAAATCTTATCATAATCGTGATAAAATGAAAAACCCAAGGATTCGAACCCCTGGGTTTAAATTTTGACCATTACTTTTTTAGATAAGCCTCAAACTATGCCAGTACTGCCATAACATTTCTTACTGATTCGGCTGATTTTTCTAAGGCTGCTTTTTCATCTGCTGTCAATTCAAGCTCAATCACCTTTTCAATTCCGTTTGCACCGAGAATAGTAGGAACCCCTAAATAGATTCCTTCATAGCCGTATTCCCCTTCTAAGTACGCAATAGATGGAAGAATGCGACGTTGGTCCTTAAGAATGGCTTCACACATCTCAACGAGAGATGCAGCTGGAGCATAGTATGCACTTCCGTTACCGAGAAGATTAACAATTTCTCCGCCACCCTTACGAGTACGTTCCACAATGGCATCTAATCGATCCTTCGAAATAAGAGCCTCTAATGGGATACCACCGGCATATGAGTAACGTACGAGCGGTACCATATCATCACCGTGTCCACCAAGCACAAAGCCTGTAATGTCTTTGACAGAAACGTTTAATTCCTGGGCGACAAATGTGCGGAATCTTGCAGTATCAAGCACACCAGACTGTCCGATGACTCTGTTCTTAGGAAAACCTGATTCTTTGAAAACGGTATAGGTCATTGCATCAACCGGATTTGTTAAAACAATGATGTACGCATCTGGGGAGTATTTAACGATTTCTTGCGTAACACTTCTCATGATTTTTTGGTTGGTTTGAACTAGATCATCGCGGCTCATACCCGGCTTGCGAGCAATTCCTGCCGTGATGACAACGATGTCAGAATCCTTCGTATCCTCATAGTTGGATGTACCTGTAATATTTGCATCGAAGCCTTGTACAGGGCTTGCCTCCAGCATGTCTAGAGCCTTCCCTTTTGTGGGATTCTCCATTTGTGGAATATCAACTAAAACAACATCTCCAAGCTCTTTTTGGGCTAATAAAAAAGCTGTTGTTGCGCCTGTAAAACCTCCGCCAATTACTGAAATCTTTTTCCGTTTTAAAGACATCATCCATCTCCCCCTTTGGATTGAAAAACTCTTTGCAGAACCTTGTAGAAAGGACTGACTCATTGCCGTGAGTCAGTCTTATAAAAAGAATTAAAGGTTTTTGATAAGCTCGTCACCAAACTCAGAGCATTTCACTTCTGTTGCACCTTCCATGAGACGAGCAAAGTCATAAGTAACAACCTTAGAAGCAATTGTTTTCTCAACTGATTTCGTAATGAGATCGGCCGCTTCATTCCAGCCTAAGTGCTCTAGCATAAGAACTCCTGAAAGTAGCACGGATGAAGGGTTCACCTTATCAAGCCCTGCATATTTTGGAGCTGTACCATGCGTTGCTTCAAAGATAGCGTGACCTGTTTCATAGTTGATGTTTGCTCCAGGAGCAATACCGATACCGCCAACCTGTGCAGCTAACGCATCAGAAATATAGTCACCATTTAGATTCATCGTTGCAACCACATCGAACTCACGTGGACGAGTTAGGATTTGCTGTAGGAAGATGTCAGCAATGGCATCCTTCACGATAATCTTGCCAGCTGCTTCTGCATCAGCTTGTGCTTTATTGGCTGCTTCCGTACCTTCTGCATCCTTAATACGGTCATACTCAGCCCAAGTGAATACTTTATCTCCATATTCTCTCTCAGCAAGCTCGTAACCCCAGTTCTTGAAGGCACCTTCTGTGAATTTCATGATGTTTCCTTTATGAACTAATGTGACTGATTTACGACCTTCTTTAATCGCATATTCAATCGCTGAGCGAACTAGACGGCTTGTTCCTTCTTCTGATACTGGTTTGATCCCGATACCTGAAGTTTCAGGGAAACGTATCTTATTCACTCCTAGCTCATTTTGAAGGAATGAGATCAATTTATTTACTTCATCAGAACCTTTTGCATACTCAATTCCTGCATAGATGTCCTCAGTATTTTCACGGAAAATCACCATATCTGTATCCTGAGGACGCTTAACTGGAGATGGTACTCCTTCAAACCAACGTACTGGACGTAGGCATACAAACAAATCTAATTCTTGACGAAGAGCCACATTTAAAGAACGAATTCCACCACCGATTGGTGTTGTTAATGGACCTTTGATGGCAATTAAGTATTCTCTAATAACATCTAGAGTTTCTTGAGGTAGCCATTCACCTGTTTGGTTGAATGCCTTCTCACCTGCAAGAACTTCCTTCCAAAAAATTTTGCGCTCACCATTATAAGCTTTCTCTACTGCTGCATCAAGTACTCTCGAAGCTGCTGCCCAAATATCTGGTCCGATTCCATCTCCCTCAATAAAAGGCACAATTGGATGGTTTGGAACATTTAATACCCCATTTGTTACTGTGATTTTTTCACCTGTCATTTTATATTCTCCCTCCAATTTCTAATTTCCGCATTTTACCTATTTGCAAAATGCAGAATCAAAGGTTAGTAACTCTGTCACCCTGCTCGACGTTGTCTACTAACCTTTTCCCAAATACTATTACAGCAATTTTTTACGAAAAAGTAAAATGCTGCTTTCTATTTTTTTTGAAAAAATATTAGTCTCTTAGTTCTACTGGAACATATTTTTGCATTCCAGGACCAGTATAATCAGCACGCGGGCGGATCAGACGGTTATTTTCATATTGTTCTAGAATATGTGCCAACCACCCAGAAACACGACTTACAGCAAAAATTGGCGTAAATAAGTCATGATCGATTCCAAGGCTATCGTATACAGAAGCAGAATAGAAGTCAACATTTGGTGGTAGATTCTTCTCGCCAGTTACAATGCCTTCAATTAAAGTGGACATTTCATAATATTCTGGTTTACCAGTTAGCTTCGTTAGTTTCTCAGACATGACCTTCAAGTGCTTCGCACGTGGATCTCCTTGACGATAGACTCGGTGACCGAAGCCCATGATTTTTTCCTTATTGGCAAGCTTTTCACGGACATAAGACTCTGCTCGATCAACTGAGCCAATCTCCGTCAGCATATTCATCACTGCTTCATTCGCCCCTCCATGAAGAGGACCCTTGAGAGCACCGATAGCAGATGTAATACCCGAATATACATCAGAGAGTGTTGCCACACATACTCGTGCTGTAAAAGTAGATGCATTTAATTCATGGTCGGCATGTAGGACAAGTGCCTTATTAAAAGCTTCTATGGCAATAGGCTCTGGCTCATTACCGGTTAGCATATACAGGAAATTAGCTGCAATGCCTAAATCCTTTCTTGGTGCTATTGG
This sequence comes from Bacillaceae bacterium UBA7792, assembly GCA_002480735.1. Lineage (GTDB taxonomy): Bacteria > Bacillota > Bacilli > Bacillales > Cytobacillaceae > Robertmurraya > Robertmurraya andreesenii. Next base: position 9,310 of record DLCS01000254.1, read on the forward strand.
TTCAAGTCCTTTTCTTACTCTAGCAAACGTCGTTACAAGGGTCGGCATTTTTGCCTGTAAACGAACCGCTTTGCGGTAGTTTGCCTCTGGGTCCATAAGGTCTGCTTCTTCATCATAAAGCCCTAGCAATGAAACAGCTGTGCGCAATGCCCCCATAGGATGTACTTTATCAATAGGATACAATTTAAAATGTTCAATAACCTCTTTAGGTAATTCAGCGTTCTCAGCTAGCTGCTTGTTTAACTCATCGAGCTGTGCTTTTGTCGGAAGCTTTCTGTGCCATAGTAGATAAATAACTTCTTCAAAACTAGCATTCTCAGCCAAATCATCAATGTTATACCCAACATATGTCAGCGTATCATCGATAATTGAACTAATTGAGGAAGTTGTTGCTACTACCCCTTCGAGACCACGTGTTACTGTCATAATGATTCTCTCCTTTACCTATTAAAATTTCCCCTTACCCTTTGTCTGTTCTCATCTTCATCATCTAAACGAACTTTACGGCCTCAAAAGACCGTTAAGTCAGCCCCTTTAAGCAAACCACAGAGCAAAACAGGCTCCTGAGCGGTTGCTCATTCAACATCAAAAAAAGAAGATGTTTCACTGTCCAAAACTTTCCCGCATAACTATTTCAAATGACAGGAAGGATGCGCTTACAAGTCCTATTATAAACAATTATCTGACATTTGTGAACGAAAAGGCAACAAAATGTGAAAAAATTAATATTTTATTAGAAAAATATAAAAGTGAAATATTGTTGATGAAAACGAAGGATTAAAAGAAACCGTCATTTAAAGAAATCAAATATTCTCATTGCCATATAGGCAATTCCTGCACCGATTAAAGGGCCCACTGCTACCCCCTTAAACAACGAAACGGCGAGAACAGTTCCGAAGACTAGTGCAGTAGTGATATGGGGATCCTTTGCCAAAAGGGTTATCCCACCCTTTGCAATAAGGGCTACTGCCATACCCGAGATCAAGGCAATCCAAGCATATGGAGACTTAAATGCTGCAGATAAGTCCTTAAATCCGATTGTTCCACTAGCTATGGGAGCTAAGACGGCTATGGTTATGATCGTTACTCCCCAATTGATCCCTTTGGATTGAAGAAGGGAGAAAATTTTAGAGTCCATTCCAATCAACTTAATTATAAGTAAAACCGCCACAGCAAACATTAAGGAATTATTTTTCGCTAGGAAGCCGATAGCTAATAATAACAGCAAAAAAATATAGGGTTGAAATGTCACTACTGGTAACATCCTTTCTAAATTAATGCTATTTTAACATAGTTTACCTTGTGAACGAAAATTTTTGCCTCATAAAATTGAATATCTGTTTAAAAAAGTGCCTTTCAAAAATCAGAAACCTTTTGATTAGTTAATTCGTAGAAGAAGACGTAGTATAATGAGGAGGAGCTCTATTCTCTTCTTATTAAGAAAGGAGGCTTAATTTGAATCCTACATACGTGCATCGATTATTAAGGTTCTTATTCGTTATTGGTGTTGTGCTTCTTGGCTTTCTTTCCATCTACTTTTTGTCAAAGGTTACCTATCCCTTTATTATTGGGTTTTTCATTGCCTTTTTGATCAACCCATTAGTCAACTTTTTTGAGAAAAAAACTAGAATGCCAAGGGCTCTCGCAGTTCTTGTCGGCCTTGTTGTTATTTTCGCCATTTTTGCAGGTTTAATTACTCTGCTGATTGCGGAAATCGTCTCTGGGGCAGATTATTTAGCAAAAGTGGTCCCAAATCATCTGGATACCTTAATCGATTACATTGAACATTTGTTTGCTGCGCAGATCATTCCTCTATACAATCAATTAACAAGCATGTTTAATAATCTCGATTCTGGCCAGCAAAGTACGATCATGGAAAATATCGAAAATGTCGGCAGGACGATCGGCTCGACCTTAGGCTCCTTCATCCAGAACTTCTTCGATAAGATTCCAAAGGTCGTCTCTTGGTTTCCAAATGCTGCGACTGTTGTGATTTTTTCTTTATTAGGTACCTTTTTCATAAGCAAGGATTGGTACAAACTATCCTCTGTAGCAAGCAGAGTGCTTCCTCAAAAGGCCAGAATTAGTAGTAAAACCGTTTTTGAAGATTTGAAAAAAGCATTATTTGGTTTTGTCAAGGCACAGATGACATTAATATCGATTACGACGGTGATCATCCTGATTGGGCTGCTCATTTTGCGGGTCGATTATGCCATTACCATTGCTCTTATAACGGGCCTTGTTGATATTATTCCTTATTTAGGTACCGGATTGATCTTTGTCCCTTGGATTATATACGAAGCCGTCATCGGTGAAATGAGTCTAGCGATCGGGCTTGGAGTCCTCTATATTATTGTATTAGTACAAAGACAGGTGATGGAGCCAAAGGTGCTCTCCTCTAATATTGGTTTGGATCCTTTAGCAACACTTATCGCGCTATTTGTTGGTTTTAAATTGATCGGGTTTCTTGGTTTAATTGCCGGACCCGTAACCTTGGTACTAATTACCACACTCCATAGAGCGAATGTATTTCGGGATATTTGGAGCTATATCATGGGACCGGAAAAATGAGAAAAAGATTTTCACCTTTTTTGCAAAATAGCCAGTAAATATCTAATAATATTTTCTCAAAAAAAATTAGGAAAGAAGAAAACAAAGTTGTATTTGAAGTGCAGAATTATCCTTCAAATATTTCAAATGCTGCATTCTAAAGCCGATTGTGTTGTTTTCGATAAAAGGTATAAAGGCATTTAGGAATAGAAGTATTCCTAAATGCCTTTTGTCGTATCCTTAGATTACACTGATAGTATCTATTATTTAATGTTATATTCTTTTAGGTCGAAGCTTTGGCTTTTCAATATTATTCTTCAGCAAAGCTATTTCCATTATAGTAATATGCGGATTTTAAAAAGGTGGAAAAAGCAACCTCAACTTCTGGGATTCCTAAAGACTGAACATTCTTTGTCACACTCTGAGTAAATTGATCCTGTATCTCTTGACCACGTTCGAACCATTTTACTTCTATAAAAGGAAATCCTTTGACTTGATTTCCATCAAATATAAAAGTAGAATTAACTACTTCTAAAGTAAAATTGTCTGTTTCAGATGAACATATTTCGGCTAATTCCTGTACTAGCTCTGTGCTAATCTTTTGAACTTCTTCAACCGTTATACCTCTGAAGATTAGATGCGGCAAAATCAATTCCCCTCCAAAATATATTTTATTAAATGTATTAAGTATTCCATCTTAACTAAATCTGCTTATAGAATATCGGTCAATTGGAATGGAAGTTTCTCCTTCAACTAATAATTCTGTCATAAGAGTTCCTATTAGTGGGGCTAGTGTGACACCACTATGTGTAGCAGCTAGGTAAAGATTGTCATACCCTGGTATCTTTCCTAAAATCGGAAAACCATCTTCAGGCATCGCTCTAATTCCAGAAAAAGCACGAACAATCTTTGCCTTCCTAATAGCAGGAACATAGTGCTGAGCTAGATTAGCTGTTTCTTGTATAACATCAAGCGTAGTGGCCCGATTAAATCCAGCTTGCTCCATTGAATACCCTATTAATACTTCCCCATTATTCGCCTGTCTCATTCCGCTAATAGTATAATTTAAGAATGGCTTTAAAGGCTCTGTCACTAAAATTTGTCCTCTTAATTGGTTAATAGGAATATTAATCCCTAGCATTTTCCCGATTTCTCGCGACCAAGTTCCACCTGCAAGAAGTAGATTCTTACAGCGATATATGCCCTTCGTACTTTTTACTATATAATAGTCATTCTTTTTTTCAACACCAGTGACTGATGTGTAATAAGAATATTCTACCCCCTGCTTTTTAGCAGCTCTCATGAACATATCCACTAATCGAAAAGGATTTACGTTTCCATCAATCTTACTAAAAGTTGCACCTGCAACCGCTGGATTTAGATGTGGCTCCTTTTCAAGAACCTCGGCTCTAGTTAAGACTTTAATTTTTATGCCAATTTCTCGATAAGCTTCAGCAAGCTTTTCTGCCTTCTCTCTATCAGCTTCATTAAAAAAGGGAGAAAGTCCACCTGTCCGCTTGTACTCTACATCTCCGATTTTCTTCGATAAATAGGGGTAAAGCTCAGCACTATACATACTAAATTCAGCATACCAAGAAGGATTCTTATTATGTACCCATACCCAAGCTTGTGTCGAACCAGAGGTCCCAGACAAAGGAAATTTCTTGTCTAATACCAGTATTTTTTCACGACTTCTTTCTGAAAGATGGTAAGCAATACTATTTCCAATGACACCAGCACCAATTATGAGAGTTTCATAGTCTTTTATCAATTATTTCACCTTCCCATCCTCTAGCTCTAGCTCGTCTAATACAGATTTAACAGTGGAGAACTCTGTACTATTCGTTGCTAACGTCTCAATCTTAATTGGAGTAATGGGCATTCTCATTCTAGGTAAAAGGATTTCTTGTAAAGGCTTACCTGTTATTTCGTGAATTACTTGCAAAACAAGATGGGAACAAACCTTTGATTGACATGCCCCCATACCACATCTTGTTAATCTTTTTATATCATCAAAGGATGCCGCACCGTGTCCAATTACTTCTTCAATTTCTTCATAGGTTATTTCTTCACATCTGCAAATAATTGTAGCTTTATCCATTCATACACCTTCTTTTATTCATTCTCTTCTCTTAAGAGATGAACTGATCTTTTAACACAGGCTGTAAAAAATGTTCGATGTGCCTTTTTCTTGCCTCCCAAACCTTTGGCCATTCATTCGTTTCAAATTCTTCAATTTCCTTCCAACATATATTTCGAATTGCTTCTGCTTCTCCCTTGTTAATAACATTTAGTTCTTCAGCAACACTAATAGAAGCAATCTGACCTGTTAGGATCAAAACGCCATTGTTACTAATTCCTGAAGCATTACCAGCAAGAAATACATCTTTATTACTTGT
>DLCS01000254.1:14416-14630 GCA_002480735.1 Bacillaceae bacterium UBA7792
AATACATCTTTATTACTTGTCTTGAAATTTGAATTATATTGAGGTAGCCAACCCCCTAAATCTTCTTGAAAACCAAAAGAACATTCTAATTGATAAAATACATCAAGGATTGGAGACCTACCTCCATCAATGGCAACAAAATCTACATCAAAAGACTTTTGCTGGCCCTCATGATATATCACTATTTCCTCTACTCTTCCATTTCCTTTTGCTT
>DLCS01000254.1:14852-15451 GCA_002480735.1 Bacillaceae bacterium UBA7792
TCTTCCATTTCCTTTTGCTTCAAGTATTTCCACATCTTTATATATAGGGACACCAGAAGAGAAAACAGCATTATATTTCTCTAGATTGTAGGTAACAGTTTGTCCAATTGTTTCAAATATAGCTTTGACTTGGATCCCAACACTTTGTAATTGCAAAGACACATCTAAAGAAAAATCACTCAATCCAACAATGACCGTTTCTTTTCCTGGAATGATGAAATCTCTATTAATTAATGTTTGAGCTGCACCGATAGTCATAATACCAGGCAACGTCCATTTTAAAAAAGGTATGGCTTTTTCGTAGGCCCCAGTCGCAACAATGATTTTCTTAGCACTTATCGAAAACACATTTTCTTGGTCCGTAATACCTACACTCCCATCTTTATACAAGCCGATTACTCGATGTCCAAGTAGCCTTCGTATTGAAAGATCATTCACTTGTTCCGCAAGCTTATCTACTAATTCAAAGCCCCTCATTGGTTGGAATTTTGGTGGTAATGATGTTAAAACCTGTGTCTGCTGCCTTAATTGCCCGCCAAGCTCAAAGGATTCGTCTACAATGGTAACATTCAAGTTTCTTGATCCAAGCTCTATCGCTC
>DLCS01000254.1:15546-17358 GCA_002480735.1 Bacillaceae bacterium UBA7792
CCCGCAGGGCCTCCGCCTATAATTAAAACATCAGTCTTCATTCCCCTTCACTCCCGATCTGTGGATCTTCATTGTTTGGGAAGATCTCCATTCCTTCCTCTACTCTCATCATACAGCTTTGAACGTGATCTTCCCCATTTACAGTCATATAACAGCTGTAGCATCTACCACGAGAACAGAAAAGTCCTCTAGCTTGCACATTTTTCCTACTTACTCCTAATTTTGTTACATTATTAGCCATTAAAGCAGCAGCTATACTTTGATGCTTATAAGCTTTTAAAGGCTGCCCTTCAAAATAAATGGTTACCTGTTCATGAAGTTTATTTCCAAACACTGGATGATCCTCAATATGCATCAATACACACCTACTTATTTTGATATTTGGTTGATTTCATTAAACCTTCTGAGTCGCTCTTAAAGGATGATAAGGTGTCAAATCAATTTCAATTTCATTTTCAAGAGCAATCTCTCCAGCTAACACACCAACATAAGGACCCATTGTAATGCCTGATGCTCCGAGCCCAGTAGAAATGATTAATCCTTCTAAATCAGGTATAGTTCCAAGTAAAGGTAAGATATCAGGACCCATCGGTCTAAAACCAATTCTCATCTCATGTAAGGTACTTTCTGCAAGGTCAGGAGCCAATTCAAGTGCTGCTTCAATCACATCTTTAACACCTACAGCAGTAAATCGGTAATCAAAGCCTGTACCATTCTCTCTTGTTGCTCCTACAACTACTCTTGAGTCATCAAAGGCTAGCATATAATAACTATTTTGAGGGAGGATAACAGGCCATTCTGAAGTATCTACATTTGGCAATTGAAAATGAATGATTTGTCCTCTTTGAGGTTCAATTGGTATTTCTACTCCAAATGGAGCAAGCAGCTCTTTCGACCAAGCACCCGCTGTTACTATTACTTTGTCTGCAACAATCACTTCACCATCTATTTCTACCCCAGTTACTTTTTGCTCCACTACAACTAATTTTGCTTCACCCGAATAACGAGTAACTCCGTGCTTGCTTGCTGCTCGCTGCATGGCATCTCTTAATGATCTACCATCCACTCGAGCTCCACCAGTTATATGAACCGCTTTTAAATCCTTGCTCAAAGGCGGAAAAAGTTGTTTAGCCTCCGAAGCAGTCAGACGAGTCACTTCACCAACTTCCGGTATTTCATCCTTACGCTCGAGGATTCTACTTTCAATAGCATCCAATTCTTCATCGTTTTTACTTACGGCCATCGCACCAACCACGCTATATCCTAAATTTTCTTCTCGATCATTCTGAAGGGCAGAGATTAGTTGAGGATAGTAGAGAGCACCATTCCTTGCAATACTAAACCAATCTGGATCTTCAACACTTGTAATCCAAGGGCATACAATTCCAGCACCCGCAGCAGAAGCCTGCCCTTGATGGGCTTTATCAACCACTACGACCTCAATACCTTTTCTGGCAAGATGATAAGCCGTACTCGCACCAACAATACCGGAACCTATAACGACTACTTTCATTTCCTTATTCCCCCTATTTATTTTTCAACTATAAATCATTCTGATAATGGATAATGACATGCCGCAAAATGCTCCCGACGAACTTCCTTTAATTCAGGGCGTTCATTCAGGCATTTCTCCGTTCTAAATGGACATCTTGAATAAAATCTGCATCCAATAGAATCATTGATTTGTGTAGGAAGATCGTCTTCTAATATAAGGCGGTTTTCACGATCTCTTAAAGTTGGATCTGGTACAGGGACTGCTGAGACTAATCCGCTTGTGTATGGGTGAAGCGTATGTGAAAATAACTCCTCCTT
>DLCS01000164.1:0-5546 GCA_002480735.1 Bacillaceae bacterium UBA7792
CCTGTAAGCATTAGTGGGGAGATTGTGATCGGAAAAATGCAAGAATTTCAGGAGCTGAGCATTCTTCTCAAGGCTTTCATCGATCCGACAGACAAGGTTGCCTTTGTTGCTGCTTTACGCGGGGTGTTCTTCGGAATCAGTGACAATGAATTGTACCAATGGAAAAAGAAAAATGGCTACTTTTCGATGTATGCTGAGATTCCACAATCCCTCCCAGCTGAAGTGAAGGGAAAATGGGAGCAGTCGCTTGCCAAAATGCGAGCCTATCATAGGTGGATTCGGGACCTTACACCAACGGTAGCGATTGAAAAAATCATGGAGGATGTCGGCTTTTACCCATTATTATTAAAAAATCAAAGAGGTAAGCGCACTTTTAAGAGTTTGCTACAGATGATCTCTTCTTTACGAGAGCAAGAAGCGAGAGGGAACAGCACCTTTAAAGAGGTGTATGATTTATTAACCGAAATGGTGTATGAGAAAACCGTTGTCCTCAATATTGAAGAGGACGCCGATGCGGTTCGGGTCATGAATGTCCATAAAGCAAAGGGACTAGAGGCTCCCGTAGTTTTCCTTGCTCACCCGGCTAAGCTTGTGCAGCCAGAGGCCTTCTTAAACAAGCATATAAAAAGGGAAGACAGTGAATCGAAGGGGTACTTTGCCTATACGGTGCGGAATGGTTTTCAGGATAAGGAGGTAGCGATACCGACTGGCTGGTCCGAGGTCAAGGCGGAGGAGCTTCGCTATTTGTCAGAGGAGGAAATTAGGATTATCTATGTTGCAGCTACACGTGCTGAAAAAGCATTGATCCTAAGCTCAAGCGCAAAGAACAATAATAAAAACCCTTGGACTATCCTTTTTGAAATAGGCGAGATCGAGGAATTGGAAACGGTGGAGGTAGAGCAGGCAAGTGTTACAGAACCTGTTCTTATTACCCTTGATGATTATCGTGGGAAAACTGAAAATGCCCTCACATGGCTTGATGCGGCACAGAAGAAATCATTCGACTACTGGAGTCCAACGAAGGACAAGGACTACTCATCTATCATAACGATCGAGCGAGATGAGGGTGGTGGCTTGACCTGGGGAACGGTCGTTCATGAGATTCTTGAAAAAGTGGTCAAAGGACATGACGTGACTCATTTTATTCAAGCAACCTTAGCCAAGCATGATTATTCCTCAGAAAAGGAAGAAGAAGTCATTGAAATCATTCGCAGGCTCCAGCAAACGGACATATGGGATGCGGTGATGAAGTCTGATCAGGTATTCACCGAGGTTCCGTTTTCCCTTAGAATTACGAAAGACGACCCCCTTTATGGTTTACTCGGACAGGTTGAATCAGAGACCGTGCTTGTAAAAGGGATCATTGATTTGGTCTATCAGACGGAAGCGGGTTGGGTGATAGTTGATTATAAGACAGACCGTCCGGCGAACGCGGAGGATTTCGACAAGCTGGAGGAATTTTACCGAAGTCAAATCCATTTTTACAAGGAAGTGTGGGAAGCGCTTACGAAAGGGAAGGTTGTCGAAGAAAGGTTGTTCTTTGTTTATAGGTAATTGATCGGAGGAGTGCGATAGCTCCTCCTTCTTAAATTTAGCTATTAAAAATATTTCGACATTCGAAAAAAACGATATCCAATTTGGATAAAAAGAGGTAAAATAGGGTTTAAATTATTTTTATGTAGAAGGAGAAAGACGTTGACAGCAAAAGTAAACAGCTTCCAAGATCAATCTTTGTTTAGTATTACCTGGCCTCTTTTTATAGAAATCACCCTCCATATGAGTATGGGGATTTTTGCGACGTTAATTTTGAGTGGATATTCCGATAATGCTGTGGCTGGTGTTGGGGTTGCCAATCAAATTATTAATATATTTATCTTGGTTTTTAACGTGACTGCCATCGGGGCGACTATTTTAATCGGTCAAAACTTAGGTGCTAATCAATTATCAAAGGCACGGCGACTTGCCAAATCTGCTTTCGGAGTTAACTTTTGGGTAGGAATTGCCATGTCCCTCGTTGTATTTGCGTTTGGCGGCGTGTTTTTAAAGGTTTATGGACTTAGTGGTGAAGTATATGACTATGCGCATACTTTTCTGACGATTACGGGTCTTTCGCTTTTCCTTGAAGCCATTTCTTTGGCTTTAAGTGCCGTGCTGCGAAGCTATGGGCATACAAAGGAAACGATGGTTGTAACAGTGATTATGAATGTCATCGGTGTCATCGGTTACTTGATTGCCATCAAAGGATTATTTGGATTTCCGATTACAGGTGTGACAGGGGTTTCTTATGCGATTATCGTCGCCCGTGTCTTCATCATTGTCGCCCTTTTCTACTTTGTTTATAAAAGACTTGCCTTAAAGTTTCATATTAAAGACATCTTCGTCATTGATAAAGCAGATGTGAAGGGCCTCTTATCCATTGGGGTTCCATCCGCAGGGGAAAATCTTTCCTACCAATTATCACAGGTCATGATCACAAGCTTTGTTGCTATCATCGGAAATGAAGCGTTAGCAGCTCGGGTCTATATTCTTAATATCTCTATGGTTTGTTTCCTATTTACGATGGCAATTGCTCAAGGTACACAGCTTCTGGTTGCCCGCTACATTGGGGCGAAACAATTTGAAAGAGCGCTGAAACGAGGTCTTAAGACGCTGAAGATATCGATGGTCGTATCAGGGGTGGTTTCCCTCGCTTTTGCATTAATCGGGGAGCCAGTCCTAAGGATTTTTACGGACGATCCAAAAATCATTGCGATCGCTCTCCCTGTCTTATGGGCGATTGTGTTTATCGAACCCGGACGCGCGATGAACATTGTCCTTATGGGTTCATTAAAGTCCGTTGGTGATGTGCGATTCCCCGTCGTGATCGGGATTATCTGCATGTGGGGAGTAGCCTTACTGTTCAGCTATCTATTCGGTATTTCATTAGGCTTAGGCCTATTAGGGGTTTGGTTGGCTCAAGGAATTGATGAGTGGGTGCGTGGACTGTTTGCGATGAGACGCTGGATTTCTCAGCCATGGCTAAGGAAGAAAAAGGTTGTCGAACCAGTCAGTATGTAATAAATTGATGGGAGTGGTCGCATGTCGGTTTCATGCGACTATTTTTTTGGAGTTTCTCGGGAATGGGGATTATTAATAAAGTAATTCAGGTCGTAAACAGATTGAATCTATCGTCATAGGTGGTCAATGGCGACAAGTTCGCTCGCAAAAAGGTCGAACCTGTCGTCATAGGCGTTCAATGACGACAAGTTTGCTCCCAAAAAGGCTGATCCTGTCGTCAAAAGGATGCACCGGAAACCCACATACATCAAAATCATAATAACCTCTTCAAATAGGAAAGAATAAGAAAAAGATTCATTAAAGGAGAATGCTTGTGTCACATTTAGAGATGCTCTATCCAGCGGCGATTGAACACACAAAAGAGAAGGTATGGGAAGATTTGTATCGCTATTTAGGGGATAAGGAAATATGCCCTAGCTTCGACCAGTATTTACAAGACCGAACCGTGTATCTCGAGCAAATTTGGATCAATGTTTGGTTGAATCTTGTTTCAAATAAGGTTCCTCGCAGTGAGAAGAAGGAATTCCTGTCATCTAAAGGCTATGAGGTGGAAGGGGTTGACCGGAAGCTAATCAATCATTCCTTTCGCCAGGAAATAAGAGATTATCAAACTTTTGATGTTTTGGAATGGGTGCAGGAAAGGCTAGCGAATCGGTCACAAGAATGGGAAGAGCTCTATCAAAATGCACGGAAACAATTTTTAGAAGCCCAGGAGAGGGAGCGCCTTGCGGAAAAAAGAACAGGCATCCTCCAAAGGCTAGAGGTTGTCCTTGATGAAATTCTTACCGATGAGTACGAGCTGTTTTATATCCATATTCGCCATCTTGTTGCCAAAAAGCTGGTGGAAATCTTCGCAGAAGAACCTAGATATGAAAAGCTTGACCCGTTCGCTCTGGAGATTCCTCTCAAGAAAACAGGGGATTTTCATGCGAAAGATTATACAACGTTGACGTCCTTTTACGAGGAATTAACAGGGGGGCTTGAGAAGACGCGACATAAGGGCCGAATCCTTTATTACTATGAGGATTAGGGCTCTATATTTGAGTCCTTTATCCTGGAAAATGTAAAAGCGACAGTCCCTCAATTGATACTAGAACTTGTCGTTGAAGAGATGGGTCATGAATTTGAAAACTTACTAGGAACGGAACTGGACATAGACTTTATCGAAGAGTTCCTTGAGGACGAGCTCTATGAAATAGCTTTTGACTTTGTAGAGCTTTTTCAAGAGGAATATGTTAAGGACTTGCTTAAATTAGCGGAGGTCCCATTTGATGTTGAAGTCCATCAAGACATGTTGAACGCTGATTTAGCTAGGCGGGAGCAGCGGAAAGAAGCAGAATTAGCAGAAATCCAAAGAAAAAAGGAGGAAGAAGCACGGAGAATCGAATACATCTTCGGGCAAGAGTACCAGCCTGGAAACCTTCGGGATATCCGCTATGTTCTTCATGTCGGTGAAACGAATACTGGTAAAACCCATCATGCTTTAGAACAATTAAAAAAGTCGGAAAGTGGATTATATTTAGCTCCGCTACGACTTCTGGCTCTCGAGGTTTACGATAAATTAAATGCAGATGGTGTGCCTTGTACCCTGAAAACGGGGGAGGAAGAGAAGGTGGTTCCAGATGCAAAGCACTTTTCCTGCACTGTCGAAATGTTTCATGAAAAGGATTATTTTGATGTGGTCGTCATCGATGAAGCACAGATGATTGCCGATCGGGATCGTGGCTTCTCTTGGTATAAAGCGATCACAAAGGCCAATGCCAGGGAGGTACATATTGTTGGAAGCCGCAATCTTAAATCCATGATTGTGGAGCTTTTAGGTGATGCTCATATAGAGATAAAGGAGTATACCCGTGACATCCCATTACAGGTCGAAAGGAAGCTATTTACCCTTCAACAAACAAAAAAGGGGGATGCGCTGGTTTGTTTTTCCCGAAGAAGAGTGTTGGAGACGGCTTCTCGCCTGCAAAACGATGGCTTTTCGGTGAGTATGGTTTACGGGAGCATGCCGCCTGAAACGAGGAAAAAAGAAATGCAACGCTTTATCGACGGGGAGACGAAGGTGATTGTTGCGACAGATGCGATTGGGATGGGTCTGAATCTGCCTATCCGAAGAATTGTTTTTCTAGAAACGGAGAAATTCGATGGGGTAAGAAGACGACGGCTATCCTCCCAGGAAGTGAAGCAAATCGCGGGGCGTGCTGGACGAAAAGGGATTTACGATGTAGGAAAAGTTGCTTTTACCAATGATATTAAAATAATGAAGCAGCTTCTTCATCAGGAGGACGTACCCGTTCACACATTTGCGATTGCTCCAACGAATGCCGTGTTTGAGCGATTTCAAAAATATTATCGGGATCTTGGAACCTTTTTTGAGCTATGGGAAAAGTTTGAAAGCCCTAAAGGGACAAAGAAAGCTGCACTAGCGCAAGAGAGAGAGCTGTATGAGTTGATACGTGGAACAGAGATTGAGGCACGCCTCTCGATGA
>DLCS01000164.1:5640-11412 GCA_002480735.1 Bacillaceae bacterium UBA7792
GAGGCACGCCTCTCGATGATGGACCTGTACGGATTTTTACACCTCCCGTTCTCGACAAAGGATGATGGGCTCGTCTATCAATGGAGGGAGACGATGTTTGCCATTGTGCGGGGTGAGGAGCTTCCTGAGCCCGTGATTAAGAAAAGAAATCTAGATGAACAGGAATTATCCTATAAGGCGATTGGGTTGCATTTACTGTTTTTATACCGTTTAGAGAAGAGACTTGAGGCCACCTATTGGGAAAGGGTACGGGAGGAGTTAAGTGATGCTGTTCACAAATCCTTAAAGACCGAAGTTAAGAAAATGACGAAAAAGTGTAGAAGATGTGGTCGTGTTCTGTCTTGGGAGCACCCATTTCAAATTTGTGACCCTTGCCATTTTTCCAGATACGAATTTTGACAAAAAAAACGATTTCCAACCGATATTCTTTATGAAAATAATAGATTAAATTATTAAGGAGTCTGTATGATGAGAAAGAACAGAAGAATCTTGTCAGTATTATTCATTACCGCATTATTGTTGGCAGCATGTAACCACTCATCGGATGGTTTAAGCGCTAAATCGAACAAAGAGACCGCCAATCAAAAGGTGGATAAAAACTTAGACAAAAACTCATCGGAAAGCAGCACTAAAGATACCGAAATAAATGATCAGGAGGAATCTTCAAATCAGACATCTATAAATTCAAACAATGGTGATTCAGCGACAATAAGCCAAAAGGACGAATACCTTCAGAAGCTTAATGAAATGGAAGAAGAAGATAGAAACGCTGAGGCTAAAACAACCATGGTAGAGATGGAGAAGCAAGAAGCTGAGAGATTTAAAAAATGGGATGATGAATTAAACAAAATTTATGGAATCTTGAAGGAACAGCTTAGTCCAGAAAAGATGGATAACTTGAGAGAAGAACAACGGAATTGGATCAAACATCGAGATGAAGGGGCGAAAGAATCGTCACTAAAATATAAGGGTGGTTCGACGGAATCTCTTGAATATGTGGCTACGCAAGCAAGTCTTACAAGGGAAAGATGCTATGAATTAGTTGCCCATTACATGAAGTGATTTTTTAACACTGGCGAGTATTCCATTCTCCTTTTGACTAAAGAATAATTGTTGAAACTTATTTGATTCAGAACCGTATGAAATTTAAGACTATTTTACTTGGAGGAAATGAGTATGGGTTATAAGAATCATGAGTCCAGGCATATCTTTTTGGCAATCGGAGTATTAATAGGCTTGTTATCACCACTTTTTTTAGCTTTTCTGCCTCAGTTAGTGGCAAATATTTTTCATTATAAAAATGGGGTTTGGAATGTATTTGCGCCAGGAGAGAATTTCATTGCGTTTGGCATCGGGTTTTTCTTTTTATTTGTCGCATCGATGGTTCTTTTCTTGATGGGGTTTAAAAGAAAGTCATTGGTTATCAGCTGTATGATCCTTCTATTGAGTCTTAGCTCCTTTTATGTTGGTGCACAGTCTTACAAGATTCTTGCAGATGATTCAATCTCCTACAGACCGATTTTAACAAGCAAGGAACGTACATATAATTGGGAAGATGTTGAGAAAATTGTCAGAATTGATTATGTGAACGAAGGCTACAATGAATACGAATTTTGCTTTACAGATGGAGAAAGTTTGAAACTGAAAAATAGCAATTATTTTAGACAAATTCGAAATAAATTTGACCGCAAAGTCAAAGAGCTGGATATTGCCATTGAAAGTGTTAAGATAGAGGAATAAGAGATTAATAGATACGGTTTTTATTGGTTCATCAACGCGAGATCCCGCTTTGTCATTGGAAGCGGGATTTTTTAGCCTATTTTTTGAACCTCTTTCATAAAATGGGATTAAGAATAAAAAAGGGGTGATGTCAGGTGGCAGTCCATGTTGTAAAGTCCGGAGAAAACCTATGGACCATCGCCCAATTGTATGGAGTTACGGTCGGAGCATTGCTACAGGTAAATGGTTTGCCGCAAGAAGGAGTGATTGTACCGGGTCTTGCTCTATATATCCCCAATGATCAATTGGTCAACCGTTATTACAAAATTAAGGCAGGGGAATCCCTTTGGGGGCTCTCACAACGTTTTCAAACTACCGTTGAAACAATCCTTACAGCAAATCCAGGGGTGGATCCCAACCGTTTATATATTGGACAAGAAATAACAATACCAACAGCAATAAAATTACCATTGGAGACACTTGGTTTCATTGTGCCCTATAATCCGAATGCATTTATCGCAAACTTATCTACTTTTGCCAACCAACTTACCTATTTGGCGATTGTATCTTATTCCTTTACAGATGAGGGCTATGCCTACAATATCCTCGAGGACAGGGAAATTATTCTTCAAAGTAAATTAAGGGGAATTCAACCGCTACTAATGATTCGAAACTTTCGCAATGAAGATTTTGATCGTCAGCTTGTAGGCCGGGTCCTTAATAATCCAACCTATCGGAAAAATCTAATCTTGAGTCTTGTGAATCTTGCTCTAACAAGAGGGTATTCAGGTGTGAGCATTGATTTCGAGTTTATTCCACCTCCGCAAAGAAATGATTTTATCACTTTTCTTACCGACTTAAAATCAGCATTAGGAAGCCTTCTTCTCCATGTCAATGTTCATGCAAAAACAATGGATATTCCAACAAACCCGATTATTGGAGCCTATGATTATCGGCGCATTGGCAACGTGGCTGATATTGTGGCCGTCATGACGATTGACTATGGCTATCCTACTGGTCCGCCGGATCCGATTTCGCCCGCCTGGTGGGTGGCAGAGGTTATTCGTTACTCGATTACTCAAATCAATCCCGCTAAACTGCAAATTGCCCTCCCATTATACGGATATGAAAAAACAGTCCCGTCGAATCACACCAAGGCATTATCCGTTTTAGCCGCTCAAAATCTTGCCTTAACCACTCAAACACCGATTCAATTTGATCTTGCTGCCAAATCACCTTGGTTTCAATATCAGGCGAATGAGCAGATGCATGTGGTCTGGTTTGAGGACATAAGAAGCTATATGGAGAAATATCGACTCATCGATCTCTATCAATTAAGGGGAGCAACCTATTGGCAGCTAAGTTTGCCTGCCCCACAAAATTGGAGCTTTATGGAGAGGAATATTGCTGTGAAAAAATATTAACGGAAGTAGAGGACAGCTCTTGGAATGAAAAGCAGCTGTCCTTTTGAATTTACCGAAAGGACCCGAAAAATTTCGAGGATTTTAAAAGGATATTACATACTTCTGTAGAAAGTACAAAGAGGAATTGATCGAATTTTGTAAAAATACGACAACAGGGAGGATACGATGCGATATACAATTAATCTGTCAACCATTTTTACGGAAGTACCTTTTTTGGAACGGTTTCAGAAGGCGAGGGAGGCGGGCTTCAAATACGTAGAATGCCAATTTCCTTATGATTATCCACCTGAACAGATCCAAGAAGTGCTTGCGGAGAATCACTTGTCATTAGAGCTCATCAATCTACCTCCTGGAGATTGGAGCGGTGGGGATAGAGGGCTTGCAGTAGATCCTAGACGGGTAAATGAATTCAAAGCCTCTGTGGAAAAAGGGCTTACCTATGGAGTAGCACTAAAGGTAAAGAAAATTCATTGTATGGCCGGGATTCTACCAGAAGGGATGGAACAAAAAACAGTAAGAGAAACCTACATAGAGAATTTGACTTACGCAGCGGAAAAGCTGGACGAGCATGGCACTACCCTGTTGATTGAACCGATCAACACCTTCGATATGCCAGGTTATTTTTTATCAAATCTACATGAGGCTGCTAAGATTATCGCCGAAATCGGACGTCCGAATGTTAAATTACAGTATGATTTCTATCATATACAGAGAATCCATGGGAATCTCATTGCGAATTTTAAAAAATATTCCCATTCCATAGGTCATATCCAAATTGCCGATGTCCCAGGACGGCATCAGCCGGGAACGGGAGAAATTCATTATGAAAATATCTTCCGGTCACTTCAAGATGATGGTTTCAAGGGTCTAATTGGGCTTGAGTACACACCAAAGGGTTCCAGTGAGGATAGTTTTACATGGATGAGGAGGGATTGCTAACATGAAAATTGGATTTATCGGCTTAGGGGTAATGGGTTCGAGAATGGTCAAACGGTTTCTTGCAGCAGGATATGAGGTAATGGTCTATAACCGGACCTCTGGGAAAGCGGAGCCCCTTATTAAATTAGGGGCAAAGAGGGCCAAGGATCTGCCTGCTCTTGCGGCAAGTTCTGATGTGATTTGCAGCTGTCTTTCCATGCCAGAGGATTCTATCCAGGTGTTCCTCGAAGGCGTTCTTCCATATGCGAAAAAAGGGGCCATTTGCCTTGATTTTTCCACTGTTGGTGCTGATACGAGCCAGCAGATTTCGCAGACTGCGGCTGAAAAAGGCATCACTTTCCTTGATGCACCGGTTAGCGGCGGGCCTGAAGGGGTCGAGCAGGGCACTTTAACCATTATGGTTGGAGGAGGCGAAGCAGCCTATAGACAGGTGGAGCCTCTGCTTCAAACAATCGGAAAAACCATCGAGTATCTTGGCGGCTCTGGCTCAGGAAGTATCGCCAAGCTTATTAATCAATATTTAGTTGCGGTCCACTCGCTCGCAGCCTCTGAGGCAATGGTGGCAGGTGCTGCTTATGGTTTGAATTCTGAACAGCTATACCATCTTTTGAAGGTAAGCTATGGTCAAAGTCGGATGCTCGAACGCCATATGGAGCAATATGTTCTTGATCGACAGTTTGAACCAGGTGGTGCGGTGAAATATGTCCATAAGGACGTTCGTTTAGCCAATCAGCTATTTTCCCAGGCTGGAATGACAGAAACGTTAGGCCAGCAGGCGGAACAATCCTTTGCTTTTGCGATGAGTCAAGGGCTGAGCGAGCTAGATATGTCCGCTGTTATACAACCATTAGAGGAAAAATGTGGTGTCATCGTGAAAAAATAGTTTTCAGTTAGCTTGTCTCCTAGGGACAAGCTTTTTGTATGTTTAATGCCTTGACAATATACCTGATAGGGTATACTATAAATTTGTAATAAACGGTAGGGGGTATACAAAATGGACATTTTATCTTATATAGTCATCGCTGTATTGCTTGGAGTATTTATCATGCGTTTCATTCCAGCAAGTGGAGTAAAACAAATTTCAACTTCAGAGCTAAAGAACTTGCTGAGTGATAAAAGCAAACAGTGTATCGATGTCAGAACACCAGGAGAATATAGACGGAATCATATTCGTGAATTCAAAAATATTCCCTTACAGGACATTGCAAAAAAGGCCGATTTGCTTTCAAAGGAAAAAGAGGTCGTAGTCATATGTCAGAGTGGTATGCGTAGTCAAAATGCCGCCAAAATGTTAAAGCGCCTAGGATTTAAGAATATTAGAAACGTCAAGGGCGGAATGAGCGCTTGGAGGTAGGAGGTAGGAACATGAAACAGATAACGGTAGCAGAGGTAGAACAGCGATTAAAGGAAGGTCAGCAACTGAATATCATTGATGTCCGAGAAGCTAACGAGGTTGCCACAGGAAAAATACCGGGAGCTGTCAATATTCCCCTTGGACTGTTAGAATTCAGAATGCATGAGTTAAACAAAGCAAATGAGTATATTGTTGTTTGTCAAGCAGGAGGCAGAAGCACCCTCGCCTGTCAGTATCTAGAGCAGCAAGGCTTCCATGTCATCAATATTAACGGTGGCATGCTAGCTTGGACAGGTGAAATGGAATAGGTGAGTCTTGACTCTATAAAAGGAACGA
>DLCS01000142.1:0-2065 GCA_002480735.1 Bacillaceae bacterium UBA7792
AATAATGTTTTTAATTCTAGAGGAAAAAGTACTCAAAGATTGCTCAATACTTTGCCCATCGCCAATATCCACAAGAATCTTTTCAAAAATAGCGACCTCACTCCCCGTGGCAGCTGGGATATGCAGCCCTGATTGTGCCATCATTGTCAAAAGCCCCACCGTTTTAAGCGTCACCGTTTTTCCACCAGTATTTGGTCCTGTGATGACAAGGGCATCGTAATCTTCCCCTATGACAAAGTCTAATGGAACAGCCATTTCGCCTAACAATGGATGACGTGCCTGCTTCAACCGAATGGTGTGATATTCATTCATTTGTGGAGCGATCCCTTCAATCCTATTGCTGTATTTCGCTTTAGCAAAAATGACATCATACTGAACCATCGTTTCGACTGCCAGGTTGATTTCCATCTCCCACTCTTCTATCAGTCCTGTTAGCACCTGAAGAATGCGATGTTCTTCCGCTTCCTCTTGAATTTTTAAAAGCTCAATTTCATCTTGAATCGAGCCAATTTCCTCTGGCTCGATATACACGGTGGAGCCTGAAGCAGAGGTATCCAAAACGGCTCCCTTGATATTCTTTCTGTATTCCTTTTTTACCGGGATGACATATCGACCATTCCGAACACTAACGATATTTTCCTGAATGTATTTACTGTTTTTTGCTGATTTCAAAAATTGATCGATTCGTACTTTTATTCGCTCCTCTAAAATAGAGATCTGCTTGCGAACTTTTAATAGCTCCTTGCTCGCATAATCATCGACCCTTCCATTACGAATACAGCGAATGATTTCATCAGCAAGCTCCTTTAAATCGTATAAGGAATAAACATACGTAGTTATCGTTTGGGCCACATATTCCTTATCCTTCAGGAACCGTTTCAGGCGGTCGACACAAATAATTAAATCATAGACCTCCATCAACTGTTCTGGTCGCAGGACAAAGCCCTTATGGAGATTTTTCGTAATGATGCTCATCCCTTTTAAGCTTGGGATAGGAACGCTCGAGCTAATCTTAAGGATTTCCTTTGCTTCGGAAACCTCTCTCAGCCAAGCTTCAATCTGCTTTTTCGAAAAAGAGGGTTCGAGAGCACAGATTTGTTCCTTTCCTATTTCCGAAATGGCGTAGGATGCAACTATTTCCTTTAAATCTTGAAATTGCAATACTTCCACTGTTTGTGAATTCAATTCTTTTTCCTCCTTAAAAATGGTGAAATCTCTTCACATACGTGCGAGGAAAAACAGAGTAGATTGGATGTCAGATTCCTCCCTAAAAAACAAAAAATCGCAAAAGAACAGAATCGTCCCTTTGCGATGGATACGTTTAAATAGATTGACAATGGCATAAAAAGGCCAACATCATCCGTATAGAGGAGTCAACGCAAATTGTGTTCTTAACTTTCCTGTCTCAAAAAAGAGATCACTAAATAAACCTGGTAGATCACCGTTTTTTGAAACACGCACGTATGGAATTACGTTTAGTTAAGAACTCCAATTTCCATAAAACAAACTCCTTTTAGTTTGGTTTCCTTATTAAAAACCATAACCGATACCTTATTATTACCATATTTATCTCATTTAGTACAGATTTTTTTGAAAACTCAGCATCAGCTATTGCTTTAACTTCCTTTAAAAAGCTCATGGTTTGTCCACTGGGGTCATATAGTTTAGAAAAAAGGAGGGAATTAAATTGAATGAATTAACCTACATAAGATATTCAGTTGGTTTTGTCTTTATCATTTCTGGACTGATGAAATTTTTTAGCGAGGAGCTTAGCAATACCTTTATTAGTTTAGGGCTTCCGTATCCAATTTACTTTATGTACGTGGTGGCATTAGTAGAAATTGTTTGTGGGCATTTAATTGCTACGAATAAACACGTAAGAAATGCTTCCATTCCGTTAATCTTAATTATGATTGCCGCTATTATTCTTACAAAAGTTCCAATTCTAACATCCGGTTTCTTCCTTTTCGCTTTCAGTGCCAGACTAGATATAGTCATGCTTATCCTTCTGACGGTCCTCTATAAGAACTCATCTCGATTGAAGTGATGGTACCAGGTACCGCCG
>DLCS01000142.1:2371-3135 GCA_002480735.1 Bacillaceae bacterium UBA7792
ATAAAAATGAAAAATTAGGTGAAATGATGAAAAAATGTGGGTGGTCGCTTTTGCTTATTCTTCCTCTGCTGCTCTTAAGTGCTTGCAGTACTCAAGAACAGGAAGAAACCCAGAATATCGATAACAATGGGAAAACCGTATCTGAGGACAAATTTGTTCCCGAATATGACTGGGCCCTCGCTTATATTGAAGCTGTCAACCAAAATAATGAAAAAACAACCCTTCAAAAATTCCAAGGAAAGCCTTGGATTATGAATATGATTTTTACAAACTGTACCACCGTCTGCCTCCCGATGACTGCGAATATGGCTAAACTTCAAACGAAGCTGAAAGAACAGAATCTAGATTACCATCTAGTTTCATACAGTGTTGATCCCGAAAATGACACCCCTGAGATCCTGAAGGAATATGGAGCCCAATATGAGGCGGATTTCTCGAATTGGGATTTTCTTACTGGTTATTCAGAAGAGGATATTCAAAGACTTGCAAAATCAGTAAAAACGTTGGCAGAGAAACCTGCAGGAACGGATCAAGTCAGTCACAGCACGAAGTTTTTCTTAATTGACCGGAATGGGGTTGCCGTTAAGGGATATGATGGGGTTAACCCGCCATATGATGATATCATTCATGACCTCAAAAGCATTGATTAGATTTCCATCTGTAATATAGGAAAGCCCACTTGGTATTTATTATTCTACGAATACCAAGTGGGCTTAATTTATCCTAACTACTGTCCACCTGTGGCGGACAAATCAGGCAAAATG
>DLCS01000183.1 GCA_002480735.1 Bacillaceae bacterium UBA7792
TTACTTAACTCAATTTAATAGTTCTTATTACTCAGTATAATAATACCATAATAATTTCATTAAATTAATACATTTATGTAAAAAATACCCTAGAAGGGAGCTCCGTAACCACTCAAACCCCATAGCTAAAAAAAATCATTGCTCCTAGTCCAACGAGCAATGACTGTTTATTAATCAAACATTTGATTGAAACTCGGAAGATTGGCTTGTTCTATTGCCTCAATGGCTCAATCAATCGTTTGATTGAATGAAGTCAGCTATCTTTCTTCTTTGTTCTCTTTTTCTTCTTTCTATTTTTGGGATCCAGGATCATAACGAAAGCCATGTTCGGCGAATGCATAGTCATTTCTTCTAATTGGTCAGCAATTTTTAGCTTGCTATTAAAGAATGATAATCGTGATGGAAAGATGAAGGAGGAACCGTCGCTGAACTGGATTAGTGTTTTCCGGTTGTAGCTTGTGGTTCTCTTGATGTGGTGAGGGTTAAACCAGATGTTATCGATATGGTTAGGGGCTCTTGTTGGAAAAACAATGATTTCTTCCCTAGGGTTAACTACAATGGGACATAATTGTTCTTGGTTGAGCAAGATCTTCGATGACTCCATGGCTCCTGCTAGGTTGTAACCGGTACATAGAATACTGTCATTCAAGATTTTCAATGGGGACCGATTGACAACGAAGACCTTATTCACTTCGAACACGATGGTACATAGATTTCCACACCGGTCATATTGGCCACACATATACTTAAATTTTCGATTAATAATATAGTAATCAACTTTGAACAAGAGTAATCACACCTTTCTTTTTGACCAAGTGTACCTTCCCAACAATTCTAAACGTTCATCATACACACATATTTCATGCCAGACCACCTTTTTATAAAATATTTATTTAAAGGTCCATTTCGTCTAGCGTTACTGCTAGTTGCAAAGGGGAAAGAGAAATTTATGCGGGCTAGAGAAAGGTGCCAGTAAATCTCGAAGTCTCCTATTTGTTACCATAACTCATTCATACCATTTCTCGGGCATAAATGAAACTCCCAAAAAATCTTCTATTTGTAGCGCCCACGCACATCTATCTTAAAAAGGTTGAGTTTATTAGTGTTTATGGATCAAAGAGTAAACAACCATATTGTGACAAAAATGTTAATATTTTTAAAATACCTTCTTTGTTGGCTATTATATCTCCGACTAACTGGGGGTCTGCTACCCGCAAGGAAAATCGAGTTGAGCAAATATGCCGCTCGGGGCCATCCCCAACAACTTTCAAAATCACCCTATCTTGCAATTTCCACCCCATTTTCACCACTAAAACAACGATACCCCCCCTAGAAAAATCAATTTTCTCCCCCTTTTCAACGAAAAAAGTCATTTTTCCTCATTCGACTGGTGCATCCGCAACCTTTATGTTAAAGCTACCCGGGAATAACATGGATTGCGCGCTTTCCTGAAAGGGAAAATCGTGAATAACTTTGAAGAGATCGTCAAACAGTATGGACCGATGATTTGGAAAATCATTCATACCCTGAATATCTACAAGAATCAGGAGGAATTCTATCAAACTGGTTTAATTGCATTGTGGGAGGCCAGTCATAGCTATGATGAAACGAGGGGGAGCTTCTCCAGCTATGCCTTTGCCTTTATTCGTGGGAGACTTTTAAATGATTTAACGAAGCGGCGAAAGCATGAGGACGCTTGTGTCGCCCCGAAGGAGGAATTTTGGGACAATATGGTGGATGAAACTTCGCAGAACCCACTTGAAGTAGAAGCCATTCTATCCTACTGCAGGTCGTTGACGGAGAATCAAAAGAAATGGGTGCTATATACCGCGCTTGCGGATATGTCGATTAAAGAGATTGCCGAGAAAGAAGAGGTATCGCTATCTGCTGTAAAAGCGTGGAGGAAGGGTGCAAGAGAAAAGCTAGTTGAGAGAATAGGAAAAGACAGGTAATAACGATACGATCAATCGTTTGATCAAGCTACGAGAACAATCATACGAACAAACTACCTATTCACATAGTTGTCTACTAATCTTTCGACAAGATTTGGGTGGTGACTGGCACCACCCTGTCGCCTTTTATTTAGTAATAAAGGGGACGAGGGACCTGTCCCTCGTCTCCCTTTATACAGTAATCAGAACCATGGGTATTGACTCATGACGGATGAGTAAAAAATCATGCGCCCTGATACTTCACCTAGCAGAACAAGGAAGGTAGCTGCTAATACATAGTTCAGCGATATCATTTTCTTACCGAACATAAATATAATAACAAGCGATGTTGGAATAAGCAGGCTTCCAAAAATACGAATCCAAAACAAGATGGATGTGAATGAAATAGTTGCAGCGAATTGACTTTCTTCTGCTCCACTTGAGATTAGTGCAAATGCACCAATCGTAGCGATTAATGCAAAAATGATAAGTGCTAGATAAATGCCAAGAATTCGTACAACACTGGAGTCTCTTTCTTCATCTTTTCCTTTAAGGGCAAAATAAACAACTGTTAATGCTCCTAATAACAAGCCAGTTAATAGGAAATTTGCATAGGTTGTCCAATTATGCCAGGTTGGATGAAGTGGAATTGAGAAGTAAACGGTTGCCGAACTAATCACCATTAGAATTCCAAATACGGCTGTGACAGTTCCAAGCCCTTTTCTCATAGAAGTTGATTCAGCTTTTTTCCACCATACATAAGTAAGTAATAATAGAAAGGCATTAAAGATAAGTACAGTAATTATCTCTCTACTTAACCAAGAATGTGAAGAACCGAGCAAACTTGTGTAACTTTTAAACGGATTATTTAAGTGAAACATTGATGTTAATGCAGCTATAACGGATAGTAGAAATGATGCTAGAATAGGTGCTTTTAATACCTTTTTTCCAAATGAATTCATAAACTTCGGTTTTAGCCATTCCAAGAGAACGACAGCTAACACAATCCCTACAGCCCACTGACTTAAAACGGTGAAAATGACTAACGGAAATTCATATGCCTCCATCATAATTGCCTCCTTCTCCCTTTAATGTGTTGCGATGATGACAACATTTGGCTTACTAATTTTATGCCTTGGCATATGATATTTGCTCTCGATTACTTCTATGTCATTGCCAAACTGAGCGCGTAATTCGCTAATTTCTCCCCATTTCAATACACTAGCTGGACACGCTTGCACACATTTGGGCTGTAAGCCTTGATCAACTAAGTCTACACACATATCACATTTACTTACCTTTTTCTCAACAGGATCATATTGCGGTGCGCCGTACGGACATGCCATCACGCATGAACGACAGCCGAGACAGCGCTCATGATCTTGAATGACAATGCCATCCTTTTCTCGTTTTGTATAGGCAGATACCGGACAAACCTCCATACATTGTGGCTCATCACAATGATTACATGACATGGAGATAAAATTAATCTCATTCGGATTGCCAGTTCTAAATTCTCTTACTTTTCTCCATTGAACGCCAGCAGGAGTCTGGTTTTCCGATTTACAAGCAACCGCACAAGTTTTACAACCATAGCAATCCTTTAGATTGATAACAAAACCATATTGTGCCATGTCCTAGTCCTCCTTACGAATATCCACAAGTGTGTTGTTACAGGACTGCCCACTTCCAAGTGCTTCTACTTTGTCGTTCGTCACATGGCTACTGCTCCCACCCTGCTGTTCCCACCAGCCATTTTGAAGTGCAACGACGCCTTCTTTAATGTGAGGTGTGATCACTGCCTTTACATGATGCTCACCGCGGTCATTGAACACAACAACTTTTTGACCGTCTTTGATACCTCGTTTCTTCGCATCATTCGGATGGATGAGTGTCTCAGGCTCGCTTTGGTGAACCTCATTAATCCATGGTAATGTACTAAAGCTTGAATGAATGCTTCTTGGCATCTTATATTGAATGGCCATTAATGGATATTTTTCTACGAGTTTGCTAGTTTTATTTTTTGCAAATTCATCTGCCTGTATATAAGTAACAATTGGACTATAGTTCTTTAACTTCCAATCCTCAACAAAAAGATGGGCTTTCTTAGTCGTTGTTCTGAATTCCCCGTCTTTGAATGGAATAGACGGCGTGGCCACAGGCTTAACAGGTCCTTTCCTTAGCTGCTCAAGTGTGACTCCTATTCCCTCAAGACATGCCTTAATATGCTCTTCAATTGGTTTGTCAAAGGCTTCTCCAAAGCCAAGTCTGTTGGCTAGCTGGGCAAAAATCCAATAATCTGGCTTTGCTTCACCTGGTGGCTCAACCGCTTGTTCCATTAGTTGAATATAATGGCTTCTAACCCCGGCCATTAAGCTGGTGTCTTCAAAAATCGTTGTAACGGGAAGAATAAGATCAGCGTAAAGAGCTGTAGATGTCATTAAATTATCTGCTACGACAACAAATGGTACTTTTTCCAATGCTTTACGGACCATATTGGTGTTTGGCACTTGGGTCATTGGGCTTGTTGTCATTATCCACCAGAAGCCAATTTCCGTTGGATTACTGTTGACGATGCTTTCTCCCAATTTGGAAATAGGGATTTTTGGTAATTCCTCTTTTAGCTCTGGAGCGACAACAGGTGGGTTAATCTTGACAAATTGTGTTACGCCCCCTGCATCACATACACCAGTTCCTGCCTTTCCAATATTTCCAGTCACGATTGCTAGATAAAATTGACTTGCGGCTACATAAGTGCCGTATTCTGTTCTTTGTGCACCTGACATATTTTGAATAATCATCGATGGTTTCGAAAGAGCATACTCACGTGCTAAACGAATAATTGTTCCTTTAGGGACATCTGTTTCCGCTTCTGTTTTTTCAGGAGTCCATTCTACGGCCTGTTCTTTAATAAGGTCAAATACTGTGCGATAACCATTTGGTAGTTCAGCCTCTTCTGCTGATAATGCCACTTGAATGCCTTGTGTATCATGACGTACAAGTGACTTCTTGTTAAGATCATAGACAAGATAAGAATCAGGATCTTCCGGGTTTTCGCGAACGAGCTCACCCTTTTCATCAACAAGGTAAACAGCCCCCGTATGTTCAACCAGGAATGGACGGTCAATTAAATCTTCTTTGATAATAATGTTGAGCATGCCTAGAGCAAGTGCTGTGTCTGTGCTTGGATTAATCGGAATCCATTCATGAGCCCTGGCAGCTGTTTCATTGAAGCGAGGATCAATGACGATTAGTCTCGCACCGTTCCGCATCGCCTCCTCATATTCTTTAAAATATGCCTGCATCGTTACTGCGGGGTTATTGCCCCAGCAAATAATATATTTACTGTCGCGAATCGTATCTCTTGTGTCAACATATCGAAAGCCTACCATTGGATTCATTGCGGCAGCAACAGCTGAACAACAAAGGGAGCCTGCTGGTTTTGTTGCCCCGCCTATATAATCAAAGAAGGCACCTGCCATAGAGTTTTTAATGGCATCCATATTTCCAGAAGCATTCTCAAGCAACAATCCTTTATTTCCTAGCTTCTTCTTCGTTTCATTGATTTTTTCAATAATTAAGTCTAGAGCTTCATCCCATGAAATTTCCTTGAATTCTCCAGAGCCCTTCTTGCCTTTACGAAGCATCGGTTTTTTGAGCCGCTGTTCATGATTCACCCATTGCGAACGACTCATCCCACGAAGGCAGCCCTTAACGTTGAAATCTTCGCTAGCTTCCACCTTAACAACCTTTCCATCCCTCACAAAAGCGGTTAAATTACAGTGTAAGCATTCCATTGCACAAGATGAACGAAAGGTTTCAAACCTTTCCAGTTCTGCACCGTATGCTTTTGGCTGCTCCAAAGCTACATCCTTTAGCACTTGGTAGCTTCCTGTTGATGCTAATGTAGCTGCACCTGCAGCACTTGTTGTTTTCAAGAAATGACGACGATTCATTTTTGTTCTTGAGAAAATATCGAGTTTTTCTTGAATTTTGTTAGCCATTTTATTCCCTCCCATGATTGCTATCCCATCTTAACCGAGTGTGCAAATAGCAAAGGAACTTCTATTTTTTTATTTGCATCCTTTTTATCAGTAAAACGAAAGGCGTACTGCTGTTGTTCTCCAATTTGTAGAACCTTTAAATTAGCGTTTTCTAGCCACCCTTTCAGCTGCTCAATTTTGAATCCCGACCAAAAATCATGGCTTTCTTTATTTCTCCAATCCTCAATAGTGTGAATTAAATCGGCAATCACAAGCTGTCCTCCTGGTGCAAGTGCATTTGCCATCTCAGCTATTGCTGTTTCTGGATCAAATATATGGTGAAGGAGCATGCAAGAAAAGCCGATATCAACTTTCCCTCCTAGATCGGAAAGTCCCTTTGTTACATCCAGTAAAGCGGGTTCAATATTTTTATGTCTTTTCTTTAATGATTGGATGGTATGAATCATTTCCTTTGAATGGTCAACGGCATAAACCTTTTGTACGAGGGGTGCAAGCTTTATCGTTAAACTTCCTGTCCCACATCCAAAATCAGCAACGATTGAATTCTTATGAACAGAAGCTAGTGAAATGAGAAAATTATTTAATCCATGTGGATATGTCTCATTTCGAAAGCTGTCATATTTTTCAATAAAACCATTGAAAAATTCACTAGATTTTAATGAAACTAACTCATCTAAGCTATGGGTGACATTTAAAATATCAAACCATTTTCTAATTGTGCGGCGCTCATAGTCTGATAGTTTCATCTTCATGAGCCTTGAATCATATGCTTCAAGAACCTTGGTTTTGAATGCTTTTCTTGCTCTTTTTAATAAGGAAGTAAAAGCAGCTTCCGTCATGTCCATTTTTCTCGCACATTCCTTGTAAGAAGAATGCTGAAGGTCATATAGATATATTGCTTGCTGATGCTCAATCTTTAAACTTGAGAGCAGTTCCAAGATAAGGTCTTTTAATAGCTGAGAATGGAGCTGTTCTTCAATTTCACCATCATACATAAATTCCTTGGAGAGGGCATCGAAGTCGGGAATTAAGTCTTCCTCAAATTTCCTTGATTTTCTCCAGTAATCAACACAAATATGATGGGCAACCTTTAAAAGCCATGCTTTAGTTTTTTCGCGATCAAATTGTTCAATTAATTCTTCGTGTTCACATACCCGAGCAAACGTTTCCTGAACAATATCAGAGACAATCCCCTCCTGTGTATGCCGAAGACGAGATTGAACAAAATTAAACACATCTCCGTAATAGTCGTTGTATAGTCTTTCACATTTACTCACTAGTGTCACTCCCACGTGAAAGTTATGAGAATCGTACGATAAGACCATTGTATGCTATTATGAAAATGTTTCGGAAAGTTTGATAATGTTTTCACATATTCTTAACTCTTGTTTAACATTTTTATAAAATAAATTGAAATAGCGACAGATCTTAAAAAGTATTTCGTTGCAGCTTAGTCCCTGAGTGTTAAAACGGGTTTATTCAGGGACGGACCCATTCCCTATGTCGTTTACTAATCTATCTCCACTTTCTACGTGTTAGTAACTTGCACCCCTTTTGTTCTATGCGCCGCCAAACGCACAAAAGCCCCGCAGCTTTCTCTCTGCGGGACTTTTCTTTCTATATATCTTCCTACAAATAATTTCTATAGATATTATCCAAGTTACCATGTTCCTTTGCCGTTATCATGAAGGGTGCAAGAGAGAGATGGTCGGGAGAATAGGAGAAAACCATTAATAACGATTCAATCAATCGTTTGATCCAACTGCAAGAGTTATTCGGGTGGTACCTCTCACCACCCCTTCTCTTATTCTTCGATACGAATGAGTGTAACCTCTTTTTCCTGTTTCGTTTTTTCTGAGGTAGCTGTAGCTGCGATATCTAGTATTTCTTCCATTTTTTCAACATACTGTTCAGGGATTTCATCTAGTAGGGAAAAGATTTCCTTGAAGGATTTTTCATAGGCGTATTTTGCGTATTGCTCATATACTTCTTTACCGGCTTGTGTGGCCTTAATAATAATATTTTTCTTATTTTCTGAGGTATGATATTTTTCGAGCAGCCCTTTATCCACCATTTTCTTTACATTTTTCGAGAACGCGCTTTTGGAGATACCCAATCGATTTGCGATCTCAAGCATGTTCTGGTTCTTATCTTCATTCTCCAGAATATATTCAAGTACTTGAATTTGGGCAGCTGAAAATTGAAAAGAAGTATTATAGGGATATTCTTTCTTATAGGAATTCGCATAGGCATTCCCGAATTTCACGAGTTTTTCAACAAATACCCTGTTTTTCCCCATCCATCCTAGTGACATAGAAATCACCCTTCTCTCGATCATTTTAGCTCTTCAAATTATATCAAAAAAACATACTTCAACAAAGGAGAAAAAATCTCTATTGCTTTCGTTTGAAAAGTGTAGTATAAAAACTACATGGTTTCCATTGGAAACTATATAGTTTTTATAGAGGGGGATATTATGGAGAAGAAGAGTATAAGAAGGTTGCTTGTCGTTTCTGTTTTTATGATTATTGTAAGCGTTTGTTTCTCTAGCTTATTACAAACTTCCTTCGGAAAGACAGAAATTATTGATTTCAGGATTCCGACTGAAAATGGACAGTGGTTGTCTGGACAAATTTACAAACCTAAAGATTCGAGCTCAGACAACAAGGTACCCTTAGTTATTACGGAGCATGGTTATTTAAACAACAGACATATGCAAAATATCAATGCTATCGAATTATCACGAAGAAGTATCGCAGTCATGACATTCGATGCCTATTATCATGGAAAATCAAGCTCGGCGAGTCAACCTGTCATGGAGGCAGTTGCTGCAAATGGGGTGGGAATGATCCCCCTTGTGGAATTTGCCTACAAAAATTTAGATTACATAGATAATGCCCGAATCGGTGTCATGGGTCATTCTATGGGCGGGATGTCTACATGGCTAACATTAATGTATTATGGTTCACAATATTATGCAGCATTAGAAGAAGCGAAGGCTCCGGATTCAGAAGGTGGAGAGGAAGTAACAGATAGCGAACTGAAATATGCTAATTCTTTAAATAAAGTCACAGCAGGACTGCCGATAGGAAATATCCGTTTATCGAGTGAAGAAGTGTTTAGTCAAATCCATGCAAACTTTGGCCTAATTTATGGTCAATTTGACGAGGGGAATTATGACTTATCTCAAGGAAATGGAGATCTCTCCAACAATGCCCCTGAAGGCTTAGTAGCCATTAACTCCATTTTACGCTTACGTTCAAAAAAACGGCAAA
>DLCS01000170.1:0-3691 GCA_002480735.1 Bacillaceae bacterium UBA7792
CATAATTTTCCGAATTCCTCTTGACAGACAAGGTCGCTATCTTGCATAATCACAATTAAAAATATTTAATTCCATAGCGATGACTAAGAATAGTAAATGGAAAATGATGAAAGAGAGTGAAGCCCGTAGGCTGAAAGGCTTCACCATCCTCTTGACCATTGAACCTGCCTTATGAGCTGTTAGAGAGTAGGCATCTGCCTAGAAACCTAACCGTTGCCGGCGTTAACGGTTTTGAGATCACGATATTTTTCGTGAAAATAAGGTGGTACCACGGAGGCTAGACCTTTCGTCCTTTACAGGATGAAGGGTCTTTTTATTTTCGTCATTTACTTAATCATTAGGAGGGAAGAAAAATGGAAAAGATTGCAATTATCGGGGCAGGCTCGATGGCAGAAGCCTTATTATCTGGAATCATTGAAAAAAAATTGATTCATCCTGAACAAATATGGGTGACCAATCGGAGCAATCAAGAGAAGCTTCATCAGCTGCAGGAGCAATATGGAGTGAAAACAACCTATGATCTTGAAATTTTACTAAGAGATGCTACGGTGGTCATTCTTGCGATGAAGCCTAAGGATGCCGCCGCATCCATCAAGCAAATAAAATCCTTTTTAAGAGAGGACACACTCCTTATCTCTTTACTCGCTGGGGTTTCCATGGCAAGCATTGAGATTCTAGCGGAACAACCCATTCCGATCGTAAGAGCCATGCCCAATACGTCTGCTGCTATCGGTCAATCCGCTACTGCACTGGCCAAAAACGCAATCGTGTCAGAGGAGCAAAAATCAACCGTTAAAACGATATTCGACACGGTCGGCCTGACGGTTTTTGTCGAGGAGCCCCAGCTAGATGCGGTCACAGGACTGTCTGGAAGTGGTCCTGCCTATATCTATTATTTAATCGAAGCGATGGAAAAAAGCGCCGTGGAAATTGGCTTAGAGGGGGATTTAGCGAAAAAGCTCATCGTTCAAACTTTGATCGGAGCAGCTGGGATGGTTTCCAAGTCGAGCAAGACCCCAAAACAACTGCGGACGGAAGTAACAAGTCCAGGTGGTACAACAGAGGCAGGGTTAAAGATCTTGAAGGAGCATCAAGTCCAGGAAGCCTTCATCCAATGTATAAGGGAAGCGACAGAGCAATCGAAGCGGCTGGGGGAGGCCTTAATTAAAACGATCGGTGATTAGTCGACAGCAGGATTTTTTTCAAAAAGGGATGGCTGAGATATACTGTATATGAGGTGAACACATAAGGAGGTAATACCGCTTGGAAACGAAGCTCTTCTCACCCTATACACTTAAAAATATCACATTAAAAAATCGCATTGTGATGGCACCAATGTGCATGTATTCCTGCCACAATGAGGATGGAAAAGTAGAAAATTGGCATTTAACCCACTATGTAAGCCGTGCCGTTGGGCAGGTTGGCCTCATTATTCAGGAAGCCACTGCGGTGACTCCTCAAGGTCGAATCTCCGCTCAGGATCTCGGCATTTGGAGCGACGAGCATCTCGAAGGATTGTCAGAGCTTACCACTCTAGTCAAAAGCTATGGCTCAAAAATGGGAATACAGCTTGCCCACGCTGGCAGAAAGGCGACGGTGGACGGTGAAATATTGGCACCTTCCGCGATTCCTTTCGATGATAGCATGAAGACACCAAAGGCAATGACATTGGAAGAGATTAACGAAACAGTTCAAGCCTTTAAAGCAGCTGCTCTAAGAGCCGAAAAGGCAGGCTATGATGTGATCGAAATTCATGCTGCCCATGGCTATCTCATCCATGAATTTCTTTCCCCGCTTTCCAATCATAGAGAGGATGAATATGGGGGCACCCCGGAAAACCGCTATCGCTTTTTGCGAGAGGTGATTGAGGCGGTCAAAGAGGTCTGGGATGGTCCATTATTGGTGAGAGTATCTGCCAATGATTATCATGAGGAAGGGCTCAATGTAGAGGACTATGTGATCTTTTCCCATTGGATGAAGGAGCAAGGGGTCGATTTAATCGATGTCAGCAGTGGTGCTCTAGTTCCGGCGAGAATTCATGCCTATCCAGGGTACCAGGTCCCACTGGCGGAAAAAATCAAGCACGAGGCCGACATTCCGACCGGGGCTGTTGGGTTAATCACAACCGGTATTCAAGCGGAGGAAATCCTCCAGAATCAACGAGCCGATCTTATTTTTATCGCCCGTGAGCTGTTGAGAGATCCGTATTTTCCAAGAACAGCAGCCAAAGAGCTTGGCGTCGAAATTGAGCCACCGAAGCAATATGACCGCGGCTGGTAGGTCGGCTAGTCTCACAACAAAATAATGAAGACAAGGCACTTTTTCCGAAGTGCCTTTATTTTTGTAATGGAATGATAATTTCCTTGAAATCCTCGGCCATTTCCGTTGTCGCAAACACCTTTCTCGCTTCATTTAAAAGGATCTTGGAGGCTTCTCTGTCATAGCGGGAGCTGATATGAGTCAGACATAGCTTCCTGACATTTGCCTCCTTCGCAATCGTTGCGGCCTGAACGGTCGTTGAATGAAAATACTCATGGGCGAGCTTCTCTTCTCCTTGTGAAAAAGTGGCTTCATGGACGAGAAGGTCTGCATCCTGAGCCAATTGTCTACTTGCCTCACAGGAACGAGTATCCCCTAGAATCGTCACGACCCTCCCCTTAATATCGGGTCCTGTAAAGTCCTTGCCATCAAGAACCGTTCCGTCCTCAAGGGTCACCCTTTCACCGCTCTTAATTCTTTTAAAAATCGGGCCAGGCTGAATCCCTGTCTCCTTCAATTTATCTACAAGCAGGACCCCTGGGCGATCCTTTTCCACCACTCGATATCCATAGGAGGAAATGCCATGCTCCAGCAGTTTTGCCTCCACAAGAAATTGCTCGTCCTCAAAAACAATCCCGTCATCTACCTCAATAATTTGCAGGGGAAACTTCAGATAGGTTTGACTCACCGAGAGGGACGTTTCCACATATTCTTTAATCCCCTTTGGCCCATAAATCGTCACCTTGGATTCCCCTCCCTGAAAGGAACGGCTTGATAAGAAGCCTGGAAGACCGTAAATATGATCTCCATGCAAATGGGTAATGAAAATTTTCTCAACCCTGCGAGGCTTCAAGGAGGTGTGCAAAATTTGATGCTGGGTCGCCTCCCCGCAATCAAAGAGCCAAACAGAGCCTCTTTCCTCCAGTAGCTTTAATGCCATGGCTGTTACATTTCTCATTTTTGCAGGAATTCCTGCACCCGTCCCAAGAAAAAATAATTCCAAACAGAAAACTCCTTCCACCTGCTACGTTCATTTTTATTTTTACTATACCATAACAAGATTTTCTAACCTACTTCAAAACTAGGATAGAACGGTCGGATAAGACAAAAAGTAAGAATGAACATGTTTCATTTCATTTTATTTGCGTATTTGCAGTCAAAATGATTATATTGAGTACATATTTCAACTTTGAAAAGAGGTTTATCGATAGTGAAACAACATGAAAACCATCCTACGCTGATGATGATTTTTGGGGCGACTGGGGATTTAGCGAAAAGAAAACTATTCCCCTCCCTCTATAAACTATTTGAAAAAGGGAAGCTCACCGAGCAATTTGCCGTGATCGGCGTGGCTAGAAGACCTTTAACAAACGAGGAATTCCAGCAATCGATTAAGGACTCGGTTAAGACGGCGATCGAGAAGGAGGATCGG
>DLCS01000170.1:3791-10258 GCA_002480735.1 Bacillaceae bacterium UBA7792
AGAAGGAGGATCGCATTGAGGAGTTTGCTTCACATTTCTATTACCACTCCCATGATGTGACAGATTCTGCCTCCTATGCTGTCTTGAAGAAAATGGCGAATGACCTAGATGAGCAATATCACTTACATGGCAATCGGATTTTTTATTTAGCGATGGCACCTGAATTTTTCGGAACAATTGCCCTTCACTTGAAAGAAGATGGGCTGACAGATGTAAAAGGTTACAAGCGTCTCGTCATCGAAAAGCCCTTTGGACATGATCTCGAATCTGCAAAGGAGCTTAACAAGCAAATTAGAACGGCCTTTTCTGAAAAGGAAATCTATCGTATTGACCATTATTTAGGCAAGGAAATGGTTCAAAACATTGAAGTTATTCGTTTTGCTAACGCCATTTTTGAACCGCTTTGGAATAATCGTTACATTTCCAATATCCAAGTGACCTCCAGCGAAATCCTAGGCGTTGAGGAAAGAGGTCGATATTATGAAAATAGTGGGGCTCTTCGTGACATGGTTCAAAACCATATGCTTCAGATGGTCGCACTCCTCGCAATGGAGCCTCCGATTCGCCTCACGACGGAGGAAATCCGTTCCGAGAAGGTCAAGGTGCTGCGGGCGCTGCGCTCCATCGATGGCGAAGATGTGAAGGAGTTTTTTGTCCGTGGTCAATATGGAGCAGGAACGATTGATGGTCATGATGTTCCAGGCTATCGTGAAGAGCCAATGGTAGACGCGCATTCCAACACAGAAACCTTTGTCGCTGGAAAGCTCTTAATTGACAACTTCCGATGGGCCGGTGTACCTTTTTATATCCGAACGGGAAAAAGAATGGAAGCAAAGTCGACAAAGATCATCATTCAGTTTAAGGATATCCCGATGAATCTGTATTACCGTCCGGAGGAGCCGCTCAATCCGAATTTGCTTGTCATTCACATTCAGCCTGAGGAAGGCATTACGCTTCATTTAAATGCCAAAAAGGCAAGGCAGAATGAAGTCGCAACTCCCATTAAACTCAATTATGCGAACAAGGGAATGAATGGCTATAATACCCCTGAATCCTATGAAAAACTACTATACGATTGCATGCGCGGAGATGCGACCAACTTCACCCATTGGGATGAGGTAGCACTCTCTTGGAGCTTTACCGATAAGATTTCGCATGTGTGGGAAAATACCGTCGAAGAGCATTTCCCAAATTATGCTGCTGGAACGATGGGACCGAAATGTGCCGATGAACTTCTTGAAAAAGACGGCTTTTTCTGGTGGCCAATCACTAATTTAGAAGTAGATAACTGCTAATTAATACGATACTTTACCTATTATTAGAATAATCGGTTGGTATACCTTCTCTTCGCTGTTGCTCCAAAAGGTAGGAGAAAGGCTCAATCAGGTATACCAACCGATGAGCTATTCCATGAGAAGAACCAGGCAAAAGTGAAGTGAATTGCCTATATGAAGACTTTTTTTACTAAAAACTACTCAAGAAAGAATCTTCAAAACTAGCTATTATATTTATTCAGGGTTGTGAACGGAAGAACATGATTGTTTCTTATGAAAATCCCTCTCTCCTATTCACTCACCTGCACGAGTGGCTCATTCACCATTTCGATGGTAGCATCATGATCAGGAAGCTCGGTTTCCAGATTCCTTACCCGAGGATTTAAGTACCCAAAAATCGATGCCAATGCCCATCCTAGCCCTATTATTGTGATAAATAGACCCATCCCTCTACCTTCTCCAACTCCAAATAGGAGACCTGCTGAACTCGCCAAAATGCCGTTCTCCAGCATCGCTGGCTCAAACACATAGTCAATCAAAGGACCAGCTAGTACGTATGCAACGGGACTGAGTGATAAAGCCGTCATTCTTCTTAAAGCAAATACCCTACCTTGAACCTCTAGCGGCACCTTACTCTGCCAAATGACTTGACTGCACCCGTTTGTCAGTGGCATAAAAAATGCCGTCAAACCTAGCGAAATGGCAACTAGAAGAGCAGATGATTCGACCCCTGCTAATGTCAAGGCTAGCCCTGACAGCAATCCAAATCCAAGTAGTCCCTTTATTCTTTGCTTCGGTCCTCCCCATACACCCATCAAAACCCCACCAAGGAGCATGCCGATTCCAAAGCAAGAGAGGACAAGGCCGAGCACCCTTTCGTTTGTAAAGGACAAAATATAAGGCTGGAGCAAAATATTAAAGAAGGAGAGAAGGAAATTGGATATAGCAAAAAAGATCAATAGAAATTTAAGTCCAGGACGCTCCGCAATATATCTCCAGCCAAAGGCCGCTTCCTTCCAAATGGAATTCTTATCCTCTGCTTCTTTTGGTTTTTGAACATGTGGGATTTTCACGAAAAGCAGGGCGGTGATCCCTAATAAGAGAGTAGCAAAATCGATTAAGACGATGCCACGAATTCCAATAATGTTTAACAGAAAGCCTGCTAGAACGGGTGCTACAATAATCGAAATCGATTCAGCGACTTGAACCATTCCACTGGCCCGACCCAAATGCTTCTTCGATACAAGAGTTGAAACCGCTGCTTGATAAGCCGGAAACTGAAGGGAGCTGGCAACAGATGAAATAGACAAAATGATAAACAGATGCCAAATTTCCATGATATTCGCACTGTATAAGAGGAACAACGTTAATGTTCCAAGACCTGCAACAGCATCACTGACAATCATAATGGTTCGTCTGTTGTAACGGTCGACAATAACCCCAGCGAAGGGTGAGAATAATATTGCTGGAAAGGTTGCTGATAAAAGCATGAACGAAAACAAGGAGACAGACCCCGTTTCCTTTAATACCCACACACCCAGCGCAAACGATGTTAATCCTGAGCCAACGACAGAAAATAATTGTCCAATCCAAATCAGTAAAAATGCTCTAAATCCAACGGTTCCCATTTTTCTTCCCCCATCCTACTCGACTCATGTGGTGAATCTTCTTCATTGACTTTATTTTAAAAAATCGCACTACATGAGATTAGAGTCTCTTGATGGTTCTTTCCTCCGTCTTAAGACCGAAAATAGAAAGCTCCATTTTCCAATTAAAAAATCTGAAAAATGGAGCTTTATTTAGTCTTCAATTAGGGAGACTTTTTCAGTGATCTCGAAGCGTTCCCTTGCTTCATATACCATTTTTACCATTTAGATCATAATAATCTTTCAATAAATCCAATTATTAAAAAATAATATTTGATATAACAAAAAAAACAAGAATTAAACCTAGTATCAATAATCCAAATGCTTCCCAATTATTCACAATGAATAAGAACTTAGAATTTTCTTTATTTCTTCTAGATTCAAGGTAAAACAAAAAAATCGATATCAAAATAAATATTATTCCAGCAAGAAAAGCTATAGGATTATTTATATATTCAGTTTCAGCTACCAATTTTATTCTCTCCTTTACCTCCTCATCAAGAGGTTAGGTAATTGAATTGTTGTTGCGAATACTACTGTTTTTAGCCAATTCTTTCCTTTTGTGAATTTCTTGAAAGCCCATCCTGCTGTCTTTTTAGTAATTGATTTAACAACTCCTTGAGCTATTGGAATAGTTATTATTGCAGCTAAAGTTGGGAATAGGTACCATTGTAAAAACTTTCTTACTGCAAATCCTGCAGCTCCACCCGCAGAAAAACTAATTCCAATATTCACCAATGAACCAGCAGTTAAACAAAATTTTATACTAATCGCTGAAAGGGTAATAATAAATTTAATATATCCGTTAAATCCGAGTGAGATCGTTTTGGATATAGTTCCACTAGGATCTACATTCATTACCGGATTGTTATTCGCATAATTAAACCCATTCAAAGTTTGAGGCTCCAATAAGTTCCCTCTCACTGGATCCTGTGAAAGAAACACTCCATTTTCAGGGTTATAATATCTCGCCATTAGATAGTACAACTTCGTATCGTCATCATAACGATAGCCTGCATAGCGGTATGGGTTAACTTCCGCCATTTCTCCGCTTTGGCTGAGGATATCTCCCCAAGCATCATATGTGTAGGAAGCCACGACTTTGCCACTCTCGTCGGTCATTGCCAAGACGTCACCACGGTAATTGGTCAAGTAGTGATACGTGACCCCTTTATAAAACATGGTTAGTGGATGACCTTCATCATCGTACGTATATCCTTTTACCACATTCTTATTTTCGTCTTCTTCGTAGAGAACTTGGTTTCCATTGTATGTGTAGAAGGTTTTTACATGACTATCGTTGCTGGAAATTCTTCTTCCTTCTTCATCATACGAGTATTCCGCAAGTACCTTGCTGTAGAATCCTTGATCCTTGTAAATTGTTCAAATTCATTGTACTCATATGAAAACTTTGCGATTTATGAATAGGCTACTTTCCAAAATATATAGAAAAGAAGCAAGGGATCCCCCCTTGCTATCATAAAGTAAATTTTTTGACCCGATTTCAAGATAAATCACTCAATATTTGTTAGCAAATTATTTAAATAACTATTAAATAATCGAATCGATAATTATTAGTAATAACCCCAAATAAAGTAAAATACTACCAGCAAATGGTTCAGTGATATAATAAATAAATGCTAGGAATTTGTCTTTTACTGTATCTTCTTCATTTATCACATTTATGAGGAACTTGGTTGCCATTATAGGTGTAGAAGTTTTTGCCATGACTATCGTTACTGGAAATTTCTTCCTCCTCTATCATAGGAGTATTTAGCAATGATCTGGCCTGTGGAATCCGTAACCTTCACCCATTGGTCGAATTCATAATACTCTAAAATACGGCCTCTTTTGCTTGAAAAATTTCTTTCCCATTATACTATTATGCAAAAAGAAGCAAGGGAACCGTCCATCCCTTTGCTTCAAAATTGTCAAATATTACTTTTGCCGAGGATAATGTTCTCAAAGTCCTTTTTATCCATATATTCTTGACAATTTGTTACGATTCCCCAGATCAATTGATCAATCGAATTGAATACTATGGTCGAATTAGGCTCTTCACTACACTCAACTATGCGCCTAATATTTAGATGTTCACCAAGAGAGAATAAGGTATTATGGATAATACTATTCGATGCAATCATTATTGTTTGTCCATAACCAGCGTATTTAAATGAATGACTTAATACTTTAAATAACTCTTTTTCATCCTTAATCACTATTTCTATAACTTGCTGATTAATCACCGTATTTTTATTGTGATTTTCAGCAAAACTCTCAATAGAGTATTTAATCGATAATTCCCTTAACTCTTCACAAATGTTAAAACAAGGTCCAACATCAATTAAACTCAAGATAACTGGAAAGGTTTTTTGATTTAAGAATATGTTCATTATCCCATTCAACATATTCTTCCTGTATTCTTTATTTGTATAAGTATCTTCTAAGGAATAGCACTTTTCATTTCCGGTCCCATAAATAACAAGCTCTTCATTAATCATATAAGTAAATCCTTCTATTGTTAACAAAAAAGATATACCTCCCCTTTACCAAACTAATCGATAATAATAATTTGTGTATACTATCTTATCTTTTGGAACAAGCCCCCTCCAGATATAATGAATATCTGGATTATTAATATGGTAATGCCAAATCCTTGTATAAGTGTCTCTTGCATTTGTGTTTATATCATATAATCCCACTCTTCCTGCTTTACTTCCAGCATTAATTGCTCCGTAATCAATTGCAAAAATACGTTTTCCGGACTTCTTGTCAATAACTGCAACTAAGGAAGAAGATGTTGCTGTAGTAATCTTATATCTATCTCCAAATGATTTTATTAACTTTTGTGTATATTGCGCTACTCTTGTTCCAATTTTCTTAATTGCTTCACACCATATTTTCTAATAAGTGGAATTGCGAATCTCAATATTAGCCCAAATATTGGTATTAAAGCTGGATTCTCTCCGATTGGATCAATAAACATGACAGGATTATTATCTACATAATTATAACCATTTAGATTTATGGGATTACGCAAGTCTCCTCCCGCTGGGTCAAGTGACAAAAATACTCCATTTTCAGAGTTATAATATCTTGCCATTAGATAATACAATTTCGTATCTTCATCATAGCGGTATGGGTTGATCTCTCCCATTTCACCGCTTTGGGTGAGGATGTTTCCCCATGCGTCATAGGTGTAGGAAGCGACTACTTTGCCACTCTCATCGGTCAGTGCCAAAACGTCGCCACGGTAATTTGTCAAGTAGTTATATGTGATTCCTTTATAAAACATATTCAGCGGATGACCGTCATTATCGTATGTGTAACCTTTTACCACATTTTTATTTTCGTCTTCTTCATAGAGAACTTGGCTACCATTATAGGTAAAGAAGATTTTTCCATGGCTGTCGTTACTGGAAATTCTTCTTCCTTCTTCATCGTACGAGTATTCCGCAAGTATCTTATTAGTGGAATCTTTGATTTTTACCAGTATGTAAAAGAAGCAAAGGAACCGTCCCCTTGCTTCATACGTACGGTTTCCGTC
>DLCS01000063.1:0-979 GCA_002480735.1 Bacillaceae bacterium UBA7792
AAAATTTTTTTTATGTCAATCGAAGTAGGCAGCAAGTTACAAGGAAAAGTAACAGGCATTACTAATTTTGACATAAAAAAAATTTTCCTCCTTAAGAATTTAAAAAGTGATCCTTGGGTCAATTTCTTACGATCCAACCAGCAAAATAAAAAAATGAAATTGATCTCTACTATATATTATACAGAAAAGCAAAAAAGAGTGTCAATAAACCTTTCTATTCGGCGGTTTTTTCCTCTTTTTCCTTTGGAATGTTAAAAATAATTTCACCTTGCTCAGATAGGAAATAGTCCTTTCTAGCTAGCTTGGCTATGTATTCATCATCATTTAATTTGACGATTTCTTCCTTGAGGATCCTTTCCGTTTTCTGTAAACCCTTAAGCTCTGTCTTCAATTGCTTCTGCTCTTCCTTAATCTCCTCCAGAGAGGAGGCCTGCGAAACCAGGGCCGAAATCATAAAATAGGAGGTAGCCGCTGCAAATAAGAAGAAAACCATTAATCTCCGAATAATTAACTTCTTTCGCTTAGCAACGTACATTCCATGGCGTTCATGCTGCTTCACATAGCTTGACTGTATTTTGGTCACGCTTCGATTCTTGATTGCACCCACTGACGGCCCCTCCTTCCTTACTCCTTCTTTTTCCAATTGGAAATTCGCTTTATTAATGTATTCTTGATTCTATAGAAAAGTCCTGCACCATTATTATACAATTTCTCGAGGATTTTTTTAATCCCTTTCGGCAAAATATACCAAATAAGCATTCCGATCCACTCTAAGGGCTTTAATAGTACTCTTAATAGGAATAATAGTACCTTATAAATCCCTTGTGCAAGGGCTAAAAGTCCTTTTCCGAGCATGATTGTTAGAGAAATGAGGAAAAGGATAAGTGAATAAATCGGTTTATAAATAAGAATCTGAAAAACTCTAACAAAAAACCGATAAATAGAGATTATCATGGAAATGACAATCTCTAATAATCGT
>DLCS01000063.1:1111-1621 GCA_002480735.1 Bacillaceae bacterium UBA7792
TGACAATCTCTAATAATCGTAAATACGCCCCCTTAAGGAGACTCTGATAGGCGGCGAACCCACAGAGAAGGGCGATAAAAATGTAGAACCTCAATTCGCCTTTATTCACTAAAAATAGAACATAAAATATCGATAAGCCCTGTAGCAGCCAAAAGAAGACATCATTGCAAAAAACGATCCAGCTTTTTCGCTTTGTCCGTTTTAGAAAGCGATTGTAGGTATCTAAAGCCGCCCCAAAGCAGCTCCCCATCCCCACCATCGCAAGCATGGTCATGAATTGTGTCGATAATGTCATCGGAACAACTTGCTAAAGAAGCCCTTAGCCTTCTCCCCATGCTGATCATCTAAATAAACAAGGTCAAAGACCTTTCCCTTTATCGACACAATGCCTTTGTCGACATCTAGGTTTTTCATTTGCAGATTTTGTCCTCTGATTGCTAAAAAGCCCATCACAGTTTCCAGCAAAAACTCTTCATTATCAAAGCTTTCGACCTGCTTCACACCGGTAAT
>DLCS01000063.1:1872-2269 GCA_002480735.1 Bacillaceae bacterium UBA7792
TTCTCCCTCTCATGACCACATCATGCTCATGCGCGGTTCCTTTTGCTGAATTTGTATCGTAGTATTGGCTCATCCTAGAATCCCTCACTTTTCCCAAATGCACTTTTGTACAAGTGTATGAAGGAAAGAGAGGGAATAGAACAAGCTATTTGGAGCTAATATTGTCTTCTGTGCTATCGATCCTGTCCTCACGTATGACGGTATACATATTGGCAGCTTCCTCTTTTCTCGTTGTCTCTTGTAGACGCTCCACTTTGACGGTGACACGTTTTTGACCAAAGCGAATGGCTAGCTCATCCCCTACTTTCACGACCGAGCTAGCTTTTGCCACCTGACCATTGATCGTGATTCTCCCTTGATCACTCACTTCCTTTGCCAATGTTCTTCTTTTAATTAA
>DLCS01000063.1:2403-4134 GCA_002480735.1 Bacillaceae bacterium UBA7792
AATGTTCTTCTTTTAATTAATCTCGAAACCTTTAAGAATTTATCCAATCTCATCCTTCACGCACTCTCCCTTATTCATAGTCCCTTCTTTTTTGCCTCATTCCAAAAATGGTCCAATTCCATTAGACTAAAATCCTTGAAGTCCTTCCCGCTTCTGTTCACACAATCCTCCACATAGGAAAATCGTCGAATGAATTTCTGATTGGTCGCTAGTAGCGCTTCCTCTGGATTAATTTGATGGAAACGAGCCACATTAATCAAGGCAAAGAGAATATCTCCAAATTCCTCTACGGATTGATGTGGGTGGTTCTCCCTAACCTCCACTTCAAATTCCTGCATTTCTTCCTTTACCTTATCCCAAGCCTCCTCAACCTTCTCCCAATCAAAGCCAACCTTTGCCGCTTGCTTTTGGATCTCAAACGCTCTTAAGGTGTTCGGAAGATGCTTCCCTACTTTGTCTAAAAGGGTTTTTTCTACTTCCTCCCCTTTTTCTTCCTTCTTAATTTCCTGCCAGTTCTTGACTACCTCGTCTGCGGTGTCAGCCTCTTTGTCTCCAAAAACATGAGGATGTCTTCGAACCATTTTAGCACTGATGGATTCAATCACATCATTAATGGAAAAATAACCGTCATCCTCCCCTATTTGCGCATGAAGCATGACTTGAAGTAAGACATCCCCCAGCTCCTCGATCATGTGGTCATAGTCTTCCTCCTGGATCGCTTCAATGAGCTCATAAGCCTCCTCAAGCAAATACTTCTTCAGTGAATGGTGAGTCTGTTCCTTATCCCATGGACAGCCATTTGGTCCACGAAGCTCCACAATAATTTGACGCAGCTTAGAAAATTGCTTATATAATACAACCTCATCCGAAACAGGTGGAACATAGACAGAGGTTAGGTTATTGAGCGATACTTCTCGATCAAGCTCGAATAAAGGAACCCTTTGAACCCTTTCCTCCTTGCTCCCCGCCGCTGTGACAATATAGACCTCATATTCATCTGGCAGCAATTCCATCAAGGTAAGCTTGACCTCCGATGCCATGAAGGTGTCGTATACCTGTCCAATAATCATATGCTGCCTGACCTCTATTTCGTCTCTCCTAAGACTAGTAGCATCGAGAAGTTGAAAGCCTTCAATTGGATCTATCTGAACTGCCTGAAAGAGTGGGTCAAGAAAGCTTTGTCCCCCACCTATTTCTACCTCAATCCCATGTTCAGCCGCTCTTTCTAACAAGATTTGAACCGTTCTTTCCGCAACAAGGGGATGTCCTGGAACTGCATAGACAATCGAATCCTTTTTAGCATATCTAAAAAGCTCGGCACAGATCTCCTCATAAACCTCTTCAAAGGAATCAAATTGTTCATATATTGAATCAAAGGATTGAAATTCCAACCCTTCTTTCCCTAATTCATAAATAACGGGATGTTCCTTCGTTCGTAGATAGATATGCTCCCCTTCCTTCAGCAAGCGATAAATTCCTAAAGGGAGCTGCTCTAAATCCCCCGCTCCTAAGCCCATAACAAGTATTTTATTCAAGCCTTCATCTCCTCCTTTTTCCAGGAACTAGGTACAGCAATTTACTTCCAAATGGCAGCAAGGTTAATTCATGAACAGTGAATCCCCTCATTCTAATCACAACAAATAAATAGGAAAGACCGCCAAGCAATACTCCACCCAACGCTTGAATCGTTGCCATGAGCCTTGTATTGCCAAACAAATAAAAAACATTCGA
>DLCS01000063.1:4340-6670 GCA_002480735.1 Bacillaceae bacterium UBA7792
AACAAATAAAAAACATTCGAGATCGCCAAAAAGCCTTTTAAAATGATAAACATGGTGACTGCCCCGCAAGTGACCTTCAATAAGAATTTCCAGGATACACTTGGTCTACCAAGAACGAAGTACAACCTTAAGAAAAGCACAATCATGATCATGGCCAATGCACCGATGGATGCTGA
Source organism: Bacillaceae bacterium UBA7792 (assembly GCA_002480735.1). Lineage (GTDB taxonomy): Bacteria > Bacillota > Bacilli > Bacillales > Cytobacillaceae > Robertmurraya > Robertmurraya andreesenii. Next base: position 4,517 of record DLCS01000063.1, read on the forward strand.
TGCCGCCCCCATGACCCCATTCGCTGGCACGAACCAAAGATTGAACCCGTACTTAGCTACAAACCCTACCAATATAACAAACGCTGGAAAAAGGGTGTGGCCTAAACCTTGAAGAATGGCAATTAACGTAATAATAAGCGAACTGAGAAGGATCGTACCACTCAAAAGCGCAAGAACCTCGGATCCATCACGGTTTTCAAAAAGCATGATATTCGTTGGTTCGATAATCGTCATGAGCCCTACCGTTGCCCCAAGACCTACTGTCATACTAACACGAAGAGCGAGACCTATTTTTTCAATTAAGGCAGCAGGACTATTTCTTCGTTTTTCACTAGCAATGAGCGGTACTAATGACAGGGACATGGATGTGGCAACAACGGATCCAAGCTGGATAAGGGGTTGTCCACGATCATAAATTCCCTTCAATCCTTTGGCAGCCTCTCCATCCACGCCTGTTGATAAGAGCAAGGAGTAGAGATTCAAGGAATCAGCGAGCTGTAATAACAGTAAAAGCATACCGCTCACACAAACGGCAAATCCTTGGATAAATAGGGTTTTTATCATATTTGCGGCGTCACCTAATGGTAGTGACCTATGTACATTTTTTATCTGAACCGCTCGGAATTCCTTTTTCCACCAAACAAATGTGAGCAGAATCAACAACCCAACTAATCCACCCGTTACCGAGCCAAAAACAGCCCCTGCCCCTACCTCATACATGCTATAATTGGCATTCACAAAAACGTATGCCGTGACTAAAATGGTCCCAACCCTTGCCAACTGTTCTCCCACCTGCGAAAAGGCAGTCGGTACCATATAGCCTGTTCCTTGATAGTAACCCCTCAGAAGAGCAGTGAATGGAAAAATTAGAAACACGACGGCAATGACTCGAATAAGGAGATAAAGATCGGGATCATTCATTCGCTGGGCAACCCATTCGGCCCCAAGAAAAAGGGCAAGAAACATGACAATTCCCAATAAAAATAAATAAACCGCAGATACAACCATTAATTGCTGGATCCCAGCCTGTCCTGAGCGGTTCTTTTGCTCCGCATATAGCTTCGATATAATAACTGGATACCCCGTCGTTGACATTACGAGGGCCACCCCATAAATAGGATACACCTGCTGATAGATATAAAAACCAACATCCCCAACAATATTTTGAAAGGGTATTCGGTAAATCGCGCTTAGTATTTTGATCAAAAGAGCTGCCACGGTCAAAATGAGCGCTCCCCTAACCAATTCCTTTGGCTGGTTCATGGGCTGCACAAGCCCAACCCCTTTCACAAAAGTTAAAATCGAGTGTATTATAGCATAAGACTGGGGCCGTATCCCTAAAACAATAAAAAAAGGTAGCTGGGAGCTACCTTTTTTATGATTCCATCTGTCGAGCTAAAAATCCAGCGGCGGTTTCAACTGCCTTTTGCTCCACTTCACCTAATGAACCCTCTTTAGAGAATATGATAACTGCCCCGATTGGATCTCCGTTAGCAATAATTGGACCAACCGTGTATGAAGTAACGGCTTCTCCAACACCCTCTACTAGAGATATCTCACCTTGGGCAGTTTTGAGTACAGAACTGCGCTCTTCCATTGTCTTTTCCATTAAATCGCTTATATTTTTATTTAGATAGTCCTTCTTTGAACCACCTGCAACGGCAATATAGGCATCTCTATCACAGATTAAGACGGGATTCCCCAAACTATCAAAAAGAGCTTCGGCATATTCTTTGGCAAAATCACTTAATTCGCTAATTGGAGAATATTTCTTCAGGATCACTTCTCCATCGCGGTCAACGAAAATCTCTAGGGGGTCCCCTTCACGAATGCGAAGAGTTCTTCGGATTTCTTTCGGAATCACGACACGACCCAAATCATCGATTCGACGAACAATACCAGTTGCTTTCATCCAATGTTGCCTCTCTTTCATCTGATGATTTTTTTGCACTGACATCGATTTCATTTCATGTGAAATCTTTGCCATGTTTGAACTTAGTATCTTTCATATGGAAAGTTCTATACGCTTTCAATATTTTTTCTCCAAGTGGTGATTTGTTCTTTATAAGGGAAAATATCCCACACCTCTATACCTAATACCCTTGTCTTTACTGGTTGAAACACCATATCATACCTATTTCGGAGAAAAAATTT
>DLCS01000098.1:0-183 GCA_002480735.1 Bacillaceae bacterium UBA7792
CGCAAATGGCGCAAGTCCTTCCCCAAATGTCACTACTAGAATGAAGTAGACAATCGCAACTGCTGCAAGCATCGCAACTCCAAGCTGAGTAAAGGTTTCGTTCATATCCGCTTGGACACCAGCTATTCCCATGCTTACTCCTTTTGGCAAATCCAACTTATCGATTTCTTTTTCAATTTCAGA
>DLCS01000098.1:277-14694 GCA_002480735.1 Bacillaceae bacterium UBA7792
TTTCTTTTTCAATTTCAGAAGATGCCTTCGTGACATCCTTATCGATGATGGTTCCAGAAACAGTTGCATAGTACTCTCCCTTGCTGCGCGCAAGTGTATTTAAGGTTGTTCCTTTTTCAACTGTTACAAGCTCTGAAAGCGGCATGGTCGTACCCAAAGCTGTCGGAACTGGCGTTTTTAACATTTCATCAATATTCTTCGGCTGAACTGTTTTTTCATGCTGTACAATTACTTCAATTTCATTGCCGTCTTTTTCAACAGTCGTCAGCACTTCTTTCGTATGGTTTGGAGCTAACATCATGATGATTTGCCCCGTTGTTAGTCCATACTGCAGAAGCTCATCCTGTTCAACCTTAAAGGTATATTCCACATAAGCATCCTCTGTGCTAGAAGTAACATCTTCAAGGCGCTTATTATCTTTCATAACATCCTCAACCATTTTTACAGACTTATTGAGTTTCTTTAAATCTTCACTGTAAAAAGTGTAGCTGAGTTCATTAGAAGACATAGACATAGCCGAGAAGTTCTGGCTCTTCCACTCTCCGCTTTGATCAATATTGAATACATGATCCTCAATTTCTTTGCGGACTTCAGGGAAGTTCTCCATATCTGGATCGAAGATGAGGTACATGAGCGCACCACCTGATCCGCCGCCCATCATGGCTGACATGGGATCTGCACTGTCTTTGTCCGTAATGGAAATTTGCACAATATCAATATCATCGCGTTTAAGCATTTCTTTTTCTACTGCTTCAACATTTGCTAATGTATCTTCCTTCAGTTCGCCTGTCGCTGGCGTATAAGTCAAATACATTACTTTTTCCTCTTCGCTGCCCATGAAGCTAAAGCCGATTAATGGTGTTAACGCTAAGCTTCCCGCTAATAAAACAATTGCGATGAGGGAGGTGATAACCTTGTGGTTAAGGGCTTTTTCAAGAATTCCCTTGTACCAACTTGCTAACTTGCCAGCCTCTTTATGATGACCTTCCTGTTTCTCACCATAAAGCTTCTTCTTGAATAAGAAGTGAGATAATGCTGGAACAATCGTGATCGCAACGATTAACGAAGCTCCAAGTGCAAATGACATCGTTAATGCAAACGGCATGAACAGCTCTCCGACCATTCCACCGACAAAAATAAGTGGAGCAAATACCGCAACCGTTACTAATGTCGAAGATAAAATCGGTTTGAACATTTCGATTGTCGCTTCACGGATAAGAGCACGTCCAGTTAACTTCTCTTCTTTTAAGTGAAGACGGCGATATATATTTTCCACGACGACGATCGAGTCATCGATAACCCGACCGATTGCCACCGTGATGGCACCCAAGGTCATAATATTAAGTGTGATATCCATCCAGTGCAAAATCATTAATGCCATAAAAATAGAAACTGGAATGGAGATGATGGAAATAATGGTCGATTTGAAATCACGTAAGAATAGCAAAATGATTAATACGGCGATTAATCCACCGAATACAGCTTTTTCGACCATCGTCATAACGGAATCCTCAATTGGTTTTCCTTGGTCAAGAGACACATCGACGATAAGACCATCAATCTTTTTCTCTTGTTCCTTCATTAATTCCTTTACTTTGTTCACAACATCAACCGTGTTGGCTTCTTGACCCTTCACAATTTGGATTGCGATGGCATCTTCTCCATTAGTTCGCGAAATAGATTGAACCTTGCCTACTACTTCAACCTTGGCAATATCGCTAAGCTTTACAAAAGGGGATGGTTGTGTTGCTGAAGGAGTTACAGGAATAAGCATGTTTTTCAGTTCATCCGCAGTCATAAATTTCCCGTCTACCGAAACAGCCTGTTCTCCCTCTTTAAATTCGTACAGACCTAACGAAACAGCAAGGTCGCTTGCTTGAATCATTTCCTTAACCTTATCTTCTGTTAGGCCAAGTTCAGCCAGCTTTGCATCATCGTATGTAAGCTCAACCTCTTCTATATGCTGACCTGTTATCGTTGCCGATGCGACGCCATCGAGTTTTTCAATCTTTGGAAGCAGAACATCCTCTACTGTGGAGGTTAATTCAACAATATCCTCTTTGGAGCTACTTACACTTAATGCCACAACCGGCATCATGTTCATATTAATGGCTGTAATAACTGGCTTTTGAGCTCCTTCCGGCAAATCCACTGCATCTAACGCTGCATCAAGTGCTCGTTTCGCTTCATCCATATCAATTCCATACTCATACTCAACCTGAAGGCTCGACATATTCGAGTATGAATTCGAATAAACTGCCTTTACATCTTCTAAGTTCTCCACTGCCTTCTCAATCGGCATAGAGACCTCTTCCATGACACGCTCAGGAGTGGCACCAGGATATACATCCATGACCATTAAGTATGGGATCGAAATATTCGGAATTGTTTCCATGTTCATCCGTGTCCCTGAGTAAATTCCAGAGGCCGTGATGATGATGGTCAATAACCATACGGCTAATTTATTTTTCAATACAAAATTGACAAGACCCTTCACTATGACACCTACCCTTAATTGACTTATGAAACTCATTTACTTATAATAATGACTAATTGGTCATTTGTCAATAAAATAACCTGGGAGCGAAATAATCAATGGTTAAAAGACAATTAATTATAGAAAAGGCCTTAGAGCTCTTTGCTAAGCAAGGTTTCGAAGCAACATCAGTGCAACAAATAACGGAGTATTGTGGGATATCTAAAGGGGCCTTTTATCTATCATTCAAATCCAAAGAAGAGCTTATTCTATCTTTAATCGAACATTCCATGAGTCAATTTATTTCTGAAATTGACTATGCAGTCAACAATATGCAAAATGATCGTCCTTTGTATTCATTTTTCTATAGAACTTTCATTGGCCTACTGAAGCATTCTAATATGGCCAAGCTCTTTATTAAAGATCAAGGTTATTCTTTTAGCGACGAGCTCTTTTTGAAGATTCGTTATTATGACAGCTTAACTGATAGGATCATTTTAGAAATGCTCGAGAAGCTATATGGGGAAGAGATAGAGGCGACAAAGTATGATTTGATGTATTGTATCAAAGGATTCATACAAACTTATTCTGGTATGTTCTTATTTAACGAAGCACCATTAGATGTCTCATTGTTATCGCAAACCCTTGTAGAAAAAACAGACATATTGGCGAAACATTCAACATTATCCTTTATTTCAAAGGATATGATGGAGGTCTATGAACATCCACAAATCGCAAAGGAGACCCTCCTTGAAATGCTGGAACAGAAAATAAATGAAATCGATGAACCGATTGAAAAGGAATCATTAGTCTTACTTAAGCAGCACCTTATAGAACCATCATTAAGCCCTGCCATTGTAAAAGGGTTAATCGAAAATATTCGAAATCACCCTCATTGTAAATGGCTTACTTACTTGCTTCGGAAAGAAATTTTGAATGATTGGCCAGACGGAACAGCTCCTTTGTCCTAGAGAAACAAGGCTCGAGCTTCTTTCCCAGGGACACGGACCACTCCCCGTGTCCTCATACCCTTTATTCTCTCAGCCTAATTTTTATTTCAACCGTATAATCCTCTTGTTCATTTGGAGAATAACTAGTCGGCATGAAAAGCTCATAGATATCTCCAGTTACTTTTAATTGATATTGATCTACATAGTTCAATAACTTTTTCAAATTTGAAAAATAGATGTCTGGTGAAAACGTAAAAATGATACCAACATATGTCCCTGCTGGTATTTTTGTAACTTCCATTTCATTTGAAAGAGTAATAATTCGTTTATCTGTCAACAAGGGTGTAAATAGATGTGTATATTTTATTTCATCCACAAGTTCATAACCTTGATAGGCGTAAATCCCACCATAACTGTTATCTATAATCCCCTCTTCCTCTTCTATAATTCTTTTTAACTTGCTGTATGACGCATTCAAAAGGTCAAGGGGGGATAAATTATTTGAGGTGGCTTGTAATATCAGCATCTCATCCTCTTCTAAGATAACAACCTCTCCAAACGCTGGATAATTTAGCTGTCTCCGCACTCGTTTTTTTACACGAGAAACATTCTGTTGAATTTCCTTTAGTCGCGAGAGCTTATTCTCAATGATTAGCTCTTGTTCATTTAGAAAGTCCATTAACTCTTCTGCTTTAAGAGCCTGGACCTTCATAATGTCTTCAAGCGAGGTTCCAATATATTTAAGTGACTTAATTAAGTCTAAATGATACAGCTGTGAATCATGATAATATCTATATTTCGTGGTAGGCTCTACATAAACAGGTTTAAATAAACCAATTTTGTCATAGTAGCGCAGAGTCTGAACAGAGACATTCGCAAGCTTAGCTACCTCTCCAATAGAATAATAAGTATCCTTCATCCATAACACGTCCCTTGAATGAGCAAAATTAAGATTAAGAACCTTCTCCCGATAGTTTCCCTTTTGTGGCAGGTTTTTCAATCATATGATTTGGGACTTTCCAAATAAGAGAAAGAACAATTCCAACCACTAAAAAGACGACAGCAATATAAAATGGATAGTTTAAATTGATATCAAACAATATGCCACCGACAATCGGGCCAAATACATTGCCGATACTTGTAAACATCGAGTTCATTCCCCCAACAAATCCCTGCTCATCCCCTGCGATTTTCGATAAATACGACGTGATCGCTGGCCTCAGCAAGTCAAATCCAACAAATATCACAAATGTCACGAGAAGAATGCTCCAATACGTGTGAACAATCGTCATCAAAAAGACAAGAACGGCTGAAAAAATAAGGCAGTAGCGCACTAGATTTATTTCGCCTAGAAGCAAGGTTAAGCGGTCAAAAATAAGTACCTGTGCAATTGCCCCAATAATCGCTCCGCCTGTAATGGCAATGGCAATATCCTTAGGTGTAAAGCTAAATTTATGGTCAACAAATAGGGAGAATAATGATTCAAAGGATGCGAGCCCAAAGGATAAGATTAAAATAATCATAAAAGCAATAAAATACATCGGGGCAAAAATTCGTTTCAAGCCCTGCTTTTGCTCGTTTGCTCCCTCGTTTTGATTCCGCTCTGGTTCCCTTAGAGTAAATTGCGATAAAATCGCCGCTACTAAGGCGAGGAAGGCAGCAGAGAAGAATGGAATTCGGGTACCGATTTCAGCTAGAAATCCACCGATTCCAGGGCCAATAATAAAACCAGTTGAAATGGCAGCCGACATATAACCCAATGCTTTAGGACGTGTCTCTACTGTCGTGATGTCAGCAATAAAAGCTGTGACGGCAGGCATAATGAATGCTGCACTAATTCCACCTAGAATTCTGGAAATAAAAAGAATCTCCACCGTTTTCCCTATTCCAAATAAGAATTCTGAGAAACTAAAGAAGAGCAACCCAATAATAATCATTTTTTTCCGACCAAATAAATCTGCCCACCTACCTGCAATCGGAGATAACAGCAATTGGGCGATAGCAAAGGCCGCAACCATATAACCGACTACAGCTCCCGTTATATTCAGTTCATTCATAATCGTCGGCATTACAGGTATAACAAGACCAATCCCTAAAAATGCAATAAATAAATTGATGAGTAAAATCGCCAAAGTTGTATTATAACTCTTCATGTCATTCTCCATCTCACTTTCCTTCAAACATTATAACCAATACTATAAACCCTATAGCTACTATAGAGTCAAGAAAAAAGGGACTGGAGGTTTGGTACCTTTGACCATTATTCATGAGCCAAACTTCACATTTTATACTAAGAGAAAGCGGGGTAGAGATTCCTACTCCGCTTTCTCTTTATTATGGAAATTAGACAAGGATGAAGTTACCCCTGTCCCTACACCTGCAGTGATTTAGCTTGCATTTGGTACATTTGCTCGTATATGCCACCTTGGGCGAGAAGTTCTTCGTGTGTACCTTGTTCTTTGATGATGCCACGCTCGAGAACGAGGATTCGGTCAGCATTTTTAATAGTAGATAGACGGTGAGCAATGATGAACGTGGTACGTCCCTTCTTCAATACGTCCATTGCATGCTGAATAATTTCCTCTGTCTCTGTGTCAATGTTAGAGGTGGCCTCATCCAAAATCAGGATTGCTGGGTCATATGCTAGTGCTCTTGCAAATGAGACAAGCTGTCGCTGACCTGAAGAGAGGGTGCTTCCCTTCTCAATAACGGGTTCATCCATCCCTTTTTCCAGATTCTTTAGGACGCGGTCTGCACCAACCGCTTTTAGCGCTGCCTCAACCTTTTCCCTTGTGATGCTTGGATCATCCAGGCTGACGTTAGAGGCAATCGTCCCGGTGAACAAATACGGATCCTGGAGCACGATTCCCATATGCTGACGAATGGTTTGTCTAGGAACCGTGGTCACATCGATGCCATCAATATATATCTTTCCTTTAGACGGATCGTAGAAACGGAATAGCAAATTCATAATGGAGCTCTTTCCAGACCCTGTATGTCCGACAAGAGCTACGGTTTCACCGCGATTGGCTTTGAAGGAGAGATTTTTCAAGACGTAGTCATCATTTTTATAGGCAAAAGAGACATCTTCAAACACGACATGACCTGTGTATCTAGGCATCGTTTCCTCTGAAACAGGTTCCCCTTTTGTATCTAACACTTCAAAAATCCGATCCCCTGCTATCAGCGAACGTTCAAGCTGTGAAAACTGATTGACGACGTTCGTGATCGGATTAAACAATCTTGTCAAATAATCAACAAAGGCATATAACGTTCCGGCACTCACAATCTCAGCTGCATTGATTTGGCGCGTTCCAAAATAAATGATGAAAATGGAGAACATGATAAGCCTCAATGTGTTAACAAGGTTAAAAGATGTCGCTGAGTCTAAGAACAGCAGCTTTCTTTCATAGGCATAATGCTCTTCATTCATCTCATCAAATTCCTTTGTCATTTGCTCTTCACGACGAAAGGCTTGAATGATGCTCATTCCTTGAATCGATTCATTGATCATAGCATTAATATCGGCTATTTTCGTCCGAATGACTTGATTATACCCGGCAGCATATTTTCGATATAATATCATCCATAAATAAATGATTGGTATCATAATAAGGGCAAGCATCGCCATCTTCCAATTCAAAATAAAGAGTGCCACATACACACCCGCAATGGAAATAAAGCTTGTTGCGAAGTTGGCTAACACCGTCACATACAAATTTCGAACCGCTTCCGTATCATTTGTTACCCGCGCGACGATTTTTCCTGCTGGAAGATTGTCAAAATACTGAATCGGCAAGGTCTGAATATGACCGAATACATCCTGACGCAGCTTTTGAACAACACGGTTGGCCCCAATTTGCAAAAAGATGTACATAAAATACCGTAATATGGCGGTCGCAACAGCTAATATAAAATAGAGACCGAGCAGCCAAGCGATTGGCTCTACTTCAATTTTTCCAATGGTCATATGTTCATCAATAATATATTTGGCGATAAACGGACCGGCTAGCTCACTAAAAACCGCTAAGGATAAGAAAAATAATCCTAAGAATATCGGTTTCTTAAAATACATCGCATATTTCATCAATCTTTGACTCGTACTCATGCTCCGCCTCCTTCCAGCTGTTGACGGTCAAATTGCTCTTTGTACCAGCCATTTTGCCTTAGAAGCTCTTCATGTGTTCCCTGTTCAACGATTTCCCCTTCATCCAGGACAATAATTTGATCCGCATGCTGAACACTGGAGAGACGATGGGTTGTAATAATCGTCGTCTTTCCTCTCCGCTCATTCTGGATGTTTTGAATAATCTTCGTCTCTGTTTTCGCATCAACGGCTGAAAGTGAGTCATCGAGAATGAGAATTTCTGGTTCCTTGATCAAAGCACGAGCAATCGACACCCGCTGCTTTTGTCCACCAGACAAAGACACTCCCTTTTCACCAACAAGGGTTTCGAGTCCCATCGGAAGGTTCTCTAAATCCTTTTCAAAATAGGCAAGACGAATCGCCTCCTGAAGTTCCTCTTCTGTGGCATCCTCTTTTCCAAAAAGAATATTCTCACGAATCGTCCGGGAAAAAAGCACATGATCTTGTGGTACATACCCGATCCAGTCTAATATTTGCTCCTTCGTCTGAGCAGCAATATCGATTCCATTAATGTTCAATTGTCCTTGTTCAAGTGGGTACTCACGCAGTAATTGTCTAAGGAAGGTGGTTTTCCCTGCCCCTGTTTTCCCGACAATTCCAAGCGTTTCCCCTTTACTTAGCCTTAAGGAGATATTTTGCAGATTTTTAATCTGGCTAGTAGGATATTGGAATGCTAAATCATCAAATCCAATAATCCCTGGGGTCTTAACCTCAATAGGCTTTGTTGTGTTTTGAACGTCAGCCTTATAATTAAGGGTTTCCTGCACACGATCAAGTGATGCATTCCCTTGCTGCATGACGTTTATTAATTCACCAATGGCAAAAATCGGCCAAACAGCTAACCCTAAATAAACGTTAAAGGTAACAAGCTGACCAACCGTCAACTCCCCATTTGATACGAGAAATGCTCCGTATCCAAGGGCAACGACATAGCTGATCCCTGTTCCAATTTTTGTAATAGGGTTAAATAAGGCATTGATCTTCGCTGTTTGCATATTTTTTTCATATACATCTTCTGCCATTTCTGCAAACTTCACTTCATCCTTTTTCTCCTGAACGTAGGCACGAATGACACGGACACCCGCTACCGACTCTAGTACATTATCATTCAATTCACCAAAGGCATCCTGTGCTTTCATGTATCGTTCATGGACGATTTTTCCTAAATATTGAATGAGAATCGCCATAATTGGTACTGGAAGCATCGAGAAAAGTGTTAATTTCCACGAAATCATAAAGCCCATCGCAAAAATAATCGCACCCATATATAAGGTAGAATCGATGAGAGTCATAATTCCGAACCCAGCTGTGATCGAAACAGCATTCAAGTCGTTTGTCGCACGCGCCATCAAGTCACCCGTACGATTTTTTTCGTAAAAGGTCGGTGTCATTTTTAAGAATTGCAGCATGAGCTTTCGACGCATAATCTTCTGGAGATTAATAGCCCCTTCAAAGAGGCGATATTGCCAAACAAAATTTAGCATGTAACCAATGACAATAATGGCGATAAAAATCAACACATAATTTGTCAATACTGCTTTTGTCATTTCACCCGCCGTAATTACATCGATAACGGACCCTAGCAAATAGGGCGGAATCACTTCCAAAACACTGGCCATGATGAGCAAAACGATGGCTAATGTATATTGAATCCAATATTGTTTAAAAAACCAGCTTAATTTTCCCAATACATCAAACATGTATCAAACCTCCTTCGTGCTGTTTTGGTTAGGTACTGGCTACCCACTGTGTAGCAAGTCCTTTTTAAAAATTAACGTTCTCTTTTTCCTTTTCAGCATAATCCTCTACTCCTTTCTTTTTCACACCAACAATTCAAAAAAAACAACAAAAAAGATGTATACCCTAAAAAGAGCATACATCTCTGTAAAGGTATAGAAGGTCATCCATACCTCTAAATGTTAGCATTCTGCCATTAAACAAATAAAGGTATGGACCATGTTATGAAGTTGACGGTTTTGAATTTTGAATCATGACGTCTCATCGCCCATTCCTCCTTTGTCAAAAAATTGTTTAGTGTTTCTAAAGATTACCACCGATTTCGGATAATTGTCAACTATCAAACAGATATTTTTTTCCAGTTAAAACCCCATACCTATTTGGATATGGGGTTTTAACTAGAACTTACTTGGTTAAAGAAATTTTAATATCCTCACCTATCTCGAGGATGCAATCACTACGGTCTGGAACTGGTTCAAAAACCATAATAAATTCATCCTCCCCTGATGGTACATCTCCTTTGCTAAAGATAGGATTAATTGTCTTGCCTGCGGACTTCAGGAACACACCTGGTTTTCCAGGAACTACCGTATAGCCGGTTCCTTTCTCAAATTTCCTTGCGTTAAGGAATTGATGCTCTAGCTGACTCATCACTTCATATTTCTCTCCATTTTCATCTGTTAAGAGCTTTGTGTCGTCACCCACAACTACCACTCTTGTTTCTGTATCTGAAAAATCGACTTCCTTAATGAAGTAATTCATTTCTTTAAACACAAATTCCTTTTTCACTTCACTCGTTTCCCTGTCCGAGATAGCTGATTCTTCTAGGATGAAGGTTAATGGCCAAGTGGATTCCAAAACCCCTGTTTCCTGATCATGATAATAGGTTAAATTTTGAAGCTCTAACACAATTTCCTGACCTTTATGCTCCTTAATCGAGTCGAAGGATAAGGCTTCCGCTACTAGATTCTCTTCGGCGTCATAGTGTCTACTTCCCCAGCCTACATGTTTAAGATTCGTTTTTTGTCCATCTTCCCCAATCAGATACACAGTGCTTTTTCCTTCAAAATTATCGAAGTAGTAATGTTCAAGATTCGTTTTTTCACTTTGAAAGGTCAATAAAAGTTTTGTTTCCTTATCATCAGTCCATACGTTCTGGAAACGAACAGTAATATCATTCTTTTCATCATAGTAGGTTTGATTTAATGGTTGTCCTCTTCCCTCTTCCAAGGCCATTTTTAGACCCGTATCATCGATGTGCTTACTGGCAAATATTTTATCATACATCTCCTGAATGGCTGCTCGAACAGGTGTCAGAGTTAGGGATGAAAGTGCTAGGAAACATACCGCCGCTGGAATAAGAAGTCTTTTGTATTTACGCCCTTTCTTTTTCTTATTCCTATTTACGTCCCCCTGCTTTTCATAGGAATCCTGCTCTAACTTTGCAGCTTTGACTCCAAGCTTTACCCGTTCATGTAAATGATCTGGAATTCTTATTTTTTCAAGCTCCTCTTTTAAATTACTCACGAAAAATCAACCCCCTTTAACTGTTTACGTAGCTTGCCTAGTGCACGATATAAGACCGATTTTGCTGAACCTAAGGGAATGTCAAATGATTCAGCTATTTCTTTGAAGGAATACCCTTCATAGTACTTTAGTAGAACCATGCTTTTTTCCTCTTCATTTAATTCATTTAATAATTCCTGTAAAGTGATTGAGAGTGGAACATCTTCCTCGTTAATGGGGATCATTTCATTGAATTCTGGCTTTAGCTGAATGACCTTTTTATTTTTTCTTATTAGGTCGATTGAGCAAGTAATGGTAATTTTTATTAGCCATGTTTTGAAATACTGTGGACTTTTCAATGTATGGATGTTTTTGAATGATCGATACGCAACCTCCTGTACGACATCCAAAGCATCATTTTCGTTCTTGACATAAACAAAAGACATTCGATAAATATCTTTTTCATATTGCTGGAAAAGCTGTAGAAAAGCTATATCATCACCTTCCTGCGCCTTCTTTACTAACGTGACGTCCATCCTGCACCTCTCCGTTCTTTCTCTTACATTCTAAGCTCATTTCCAAGCAGCCTACATTTATTAGACAAACGACATCCCCTTTTGGCTTAAAAAAATTTAACAGGAATAGGAGGACATCGTCAATTCGTATTAATAAAGGGGGACAAGTATTAACACCATGGGTCCATCAACCGATGCTACGCTTTCTCCCCAAAATCCTGTTATACTCACAACTAGAGAGATCTTCTTCTGTTTATTCAGCCGACCAGTTGAAAAAAGTTAAGGGGAAATGGATATGATTCAAGAGAGACAAACAATGCTTCATTTTGAGTTTATTAATAAGGACGGCGACATGAACCCACTCTCATTTGTCGCACCAGAAGAAATTATCATAGCAAGAACAGTTGATGAAGTCGTTCCCTGCCTGCAAAGGATCCAAAAGGCAGTGGAATCCGGGCTATACGCAGCTGGTTATCTCACCTATGAAGCAGCTCCCGCGTTTGATCAGACCTTCACCGTGAATCCAAATAACAAGATGCCATTATTGTGGTTTGGATTATTTCGCCATCCTAGCGAGTTGTCCAAGGATGAACAGACCAATTTCTTTACCGTTTCTAAATGGGATGCTGATGTCAGTCAGGATGAATACTACCGGAACATAGACAATATCAAACAATACATAAAAAACGGGGATACTTATCAAGTGAACTATACGATCCGCCTCCACTCTTTGTTAAAAGGGGATGACTTTAGTTTTTACAAGCAGCTTGCCAAGGGACAATCAGCGAATTACTGCGCCTACATTTCTACTGATGAATACAGTATCCTATCAGCATCACCCGAACTGTTCTTTCATTTAAAGGATCAGCTAATTACTACAAAGCCAATGAAGGGGACGATCCAAAGAGGAAAAACTCATGTCGAGGATTTAGCCAATTTTCAGTGGCTATCCGATTCAGTGAAAAATCGTTCCGAAAATCTAATGATTGTCGACCTTATTCGAAACGATCTGGGTCAAATTGCTGAAACAGGCACTGTAAAAGTGCCGCATCTTTTTTCCATCGAGAAATATCCTACCGTCTTTCAAATGACATCCACTGTTACTGCACAGCTTTCACCTAAGACTTCCATTGCTGACATCTTTGTAGCCCTTTTTCCATGCGGTTCGATAACGGGTGCTCCGAAAATTAGCACTATGAGAATCATCAATGAATTAGAGGATAGCCCTCGAGAGGTTTATTGCGGAGCCATCGGTTATATTACACCGGAGATGGAAGCGATATTTAATGTACCGATTCGAACAGTGGTTGTCGATAAATCTTCGGGGCAAGCGGTCTATGGTGTTGGCGGTGGCATAACATGGGATTCAACCGCTGAAGAAGAGTACAAAGAAGTTTTGACGAAGGCTATGCTATTGGAACGACTAGAGCCAAATTTTCAGCTGTTGGAGAGTCTATATTTAAAAAACGGACAATATTTTTTATTGAACGAGCATATCGAACGTTTGAAACATTCTGCTGAGTATTTTGGTTTTTCAATTGACATCGCTAATATGGAGTTAAAGTTGCAAGACTATGCAGCAAAGCATCGTAATAATGAGGAAAAAGTGAGAGTGCTCCTTACCGAAGAAGGTCATATATCTATTGAAGGGCAGCCGCTCGTTCCTACACCTGCTGTGGTTGATGCTGTCCTTGCAGATGCCCCTATTTCGAAGGAAAATATTTTTCTTTACCATAAAACGACTAATCGAAGGATTTACTCTGATAGGAAGGATAGGTTTCCGAATGTTTATGATGTGCTTTTATGGAATGAGGAAGGGGAACTGACGGAATTTACAACAGGAAATGTAGTGGTGGAAATCGAGGGAGAATACCTCACCCCTTTTGTAGAAAGTGGACTGCTCGCAGGGACTTTTCGCAAGCATCTGCTCGAGCAAAAGCAAATCCGTGAGGAAAAATTAAAGCTGGAAGATTTAAAGGCTTGTTCGGCTATTTGGCTTATTAATAGTGTGAGACAGTGGGTTCGAGTGAACCTGTTGATGGAGTAGGACGAGGCTATAACCTCGTCCTTTTTGTGTTTCGCAAATATATCACGATTTACGCAAATAAGATTAATGATTGCCTTTCTGAACCCCTAATCAATCTCATTTAATGTCTTTTCTATTCTTGTTAAGCGTTCGTTTAAGCTTTCAATCAATTTTAGCTGCTGCTCCTGAAGCAAGGAAGACTCCTTATCAAGGTTTAGACGCTCATCAGCTCGTTTTTCTGCCCGTCTTATGTATTTAACTCCAAAATATATAATAAGTACAATCAACACTAACGGCAATAACATAACCGCCAGGCCGAATAATTGAAAAATCATATCACCAAAGTTGAGCACAAGATTCCCTCCGAAAATTAATTGACTTCATTCAAGGTTTGTTCCACTTTTGCAAGGCGTTCGTCCACCGAGGTCAAAAGCGAAATTTGTTTTTGCTGCATGGAAAAACTTTTCCGATCTAACTCCAATCTCTCATCTGCCCTTTTGTTCATCCTGCTAATAACCCGAAGTCCATACAGAACGAGGCAAAGAATGAGAATAAATGGAGATAAACTTAGCAAAAACATGAAAGACGCTGCACCCATTTCCACTCATCTCCTTCCTTTCTAGCTTTTCTTCTCCGGCATGGTCAATGTCTTATTAGCCCCCATAATCAAATCCGCAGTTAGAGGAACATGAAAAGGAATCACCTCATAATACTTCATTGCCTTACCGCTTTCTGAAACCTCGTGCTGCCCGACGATCAAATTTGCCTGCTCCAGCTTTTGGAGATGAAGATAGAGAAGCGGGCGGCTAATGCCAAGTTCCCGCGCAAGCTGGCTGACATATTGCCTTTCCTCCTTCAAAATAGCAACGATCCTCAGGCGATAAGGATTCGATAAAGCCTCCAGAATTTTAAGTAACTCATCACCAGAAAAAATTTCCTCTTTCATATGTAATAAATTTATTACATATGAAAGATTATGTCAATACGTTTTTGTTTAAACCTCCCCTCACGCTTAGGTAATTGAATCATTTTCCACTTGTTACTTTACCTGTCGTAGTAA
>DLCS01000157.1 GCA_002480735.1 Bacillaceae bacterium UBA7792
CGATTTGAAAAAAACCTCTATTTCGAGGTTCTGTTCATATAAAATGAAAGTCTAATAACCTCTAACAAGTTTATTGCGAATCTTATTTGATAAAAATTCGACGATTAAGATTAATACCATCAATCCGATGAGGATAGAACCAACCTCAGACCATTTATAGCCGTTCATGGCGAAAATAAGTGGAGCACCAATACCGCCTGCACCAACTAATCCAAGGATTGCCGCATCGCGCAAATTCATGTCATAACGATAAATGGCGATAGACATGAACATAGCTGATAATTGCGGGATAATGCCATATCGAATTTTCTCAAAGGTTGTACACCCAATTGACTCGAGTGACTCCAATATATTAACCTCTAAATCTTCAATCACATCTACAAAAAGCTTAGAAAGCATTCCAATCGAAGTTAATGCCATCGTTAAAACACCAGCAAATGGACCTGGACCAGTGACACGAATAAACATTAAACCATATACGATTGCTGGAATGGTTCGAATAAAAATTAATAATAATCGAACGAGAAAAGCAATGGGCTTTGGAACAATGTTAGACGCGGATAAGAAAGCAAGAGGGATGGCTAAGATGGCACCTACAATAGTTCCTAAGAAAGCAATAGCCATTGTCTCAACCAACAAATAAGGAACGCCATTTTTACTAAATGTGAATAGCAATTCCGTATTCGGTGTTACAATTCCGACGATAATATTTTTGGCAATGTCTACGCCCTTAGTCGTGAAATTGGATAAATCGACGGCGGTTAAAGACCACATGATAAAGATGATTAAAATTAAAGCGGTGATCACATTTTGGACGGTACGCTTCGGTTCTTTTAATAGTTGTTTTTCAATTGTATTCACTGTGATCACCTCCTACATTAATTTCTTTCTGAAATATTCGCTAATCGATTCAATAATGAATACCGTGATGACGAGCAGAAGCAAAATCATTCCTACACTAGCATAATTACGCCAACCAAGGCTTTCATTAAGCAATAGACCAATACCACCAGCACCGACATAACCTAAAATGGCAGCATATCGGACATTTCCTTCAAAGCAAAAGATAGAATTAGAAAGATAGTTTGGCAAAATTTGCGGAAAAATAGCATAACGAAATGCTGAAATGGTGGTATGTCCCATCGATTGCATGGCTTCAAAAGCCTTTAGATCTGCATTTTCGATTTGCTCATATAGAAGTTTCCCAACATAGGCAACTGTAAAAATGAAAATGGCCACTGTACCTGCCATCGTGCCAATACCAAAGATAAAGGTTGCGATTAAGGCAGCAACGAGGGTAGGCAATGTCCTTAATAAGCTTAAAATAAATTTACTTACAGCTACAACAAGCTGGTTCTTTATCATATTGGAAGAGGCTAAGTATGCAAGTGGTAACGCAAATATAGCTCCTAAAATGGAACCTAATAAGGACATTTTAATCGTGTCAAAGAGAGGTTGCCAAAGCTTATTAAGATATTTCCAATTAGGTGGAATCATATCGCCAATAATGACCCAAAACTGTTCGATTCTCTTGAACAAAACCTGCAAATCAAAACCGGTTATTTGAACCGAATAATAGAGGCAGATGAGTAAGCCAATAATAATCCAAGGAGCCTTTGAACGTTTAAAAGTAACGGTTTTCCCGTTTTTCAACATGACGGACTTTGCTTTTAAAATGTTCAATTCGCGCTCAGCTCCTCTTCAAGCTTGCCGTTATATATGTGCTCAAGAATCTCTTTGGTTACTTCACTGGAAGGGCCGTCATAGACAATTTCACCACTTCGAATTCCGACCACACGAGTTGCGTATTCTAACGCCAAATCTACGTGGTGAATATTGATAATAATCGTCATATTCAATTCTTCATTTATTTTTTGAAAGTCTTTCATTACTTGGGTCGCAGTGACTGGATCAAGGGATGCAACTGGTTCATCGGCTAGAATAATGCTTGGCTTTTGCGCAAGGGTACGAGCTAATGCAACCCGTTGCTGCTGACCGCCTGAAAGCTGATCGACACGGATAAAAGCTTTATCTAAAATATTCATGCGATCAAGAGCCTCTAAAGCTTTTATTTTCTGCTCTTTTGTATATAATCCAAAAATTTTCCGCCAAAATGGCATTTCAGGTACAAATGAAACAAGAACATTTTTTAATGAAGAAATACGCGAAACAAGGTTAAACGATTGGAAAATCATTCCGATCCTCCGACGTAGGTTCCGAATTTCTTTCCCTCTTAATTTTGAGACATCAACATCATCCACCATTAGAGAACCAGACGAAATATCGTGCATCCGATTGATACAACGGATGAGAGTAGATTTACCCGCACCAGATAACCCGATAACGGCAACAAATTCGCCCTGTTCAATTGTCAAATCAATATCCTTTAACGCAACAAAGCCATTGTCATATTCTTTGTGTACACCTTGGAATTTAATCATGCATAAACCTACCTTTACTTAAAAAAAGGGAACACATAGCATGTTCCCTCCTATTTCATTGTATTTAGTTAGAACTCAGTTCTTGAACTAACTCTTGGGCTTTACGCTCATTATCATAATTAGAATCTTTTGCGATTTCATAGCCATCGTGACTATAAATAGCGATTACTTTTTTACCTTCTTCAGATTGACCGATATTGATGAATGCTTTTTGTAGGGCAGCCTTCAAATCATCATCCATAATGTCTGAGTTTTTGCTCACACTAATGGTATCATTGTAAATGGCTGGCATTACACCAATGACATCTGTCTCATCCCAAATGGAAGCAGAACGTTTAAATTCAGAAGTCCATAGATCCGCAAAGTCAGTACGGGCATCCGCATAAGTAACAAGTACGTCTGCTTGACCTGAAGCTAGGCGTGCAAATGCACTTGGATAGGAATCTGCTTGAACCACTTTAGATAGATCTGTAATCGTTTTTCCAAAGTTCTCATTCAACCATAATGCTGGATAAATGTAACCAGCTGGAGAAGAAGTAGACATAACATTCCAATTTGCACTGTCTAAGTCTTTAAACGTAAGTTTTTCTCCCTTATTTACTTTTGCAGCAAGCTCTCTTCCCTTTTCTGATGGACCGGCGATTAATAGCGCACGATAAGAGACTGCTTGTTTATCAGATTTCGCTGTAGGCTTGTTCTTATTCCAATCTGCTGGATTGTCAGAATCATTGTTTAATCCAGCACGAGTAGCTGTTAAAATAGCCTCTGCACCATCATCATATAGCACATATGTACCACCAGGAATTAAGCCGATATCTGTTGTACCAGCAGATAGAGCTTCACCAACAGCTTCAAAGTTTGTTCCGACTGTGATTTCAACCTTACCCACATCATATCCTAAACCTTTTAATTCCTTTTTTAATAAGCCTTTAAGTGGCTCAGTTGCAGTAATGATTTCGTCTGGATCACGAGAAGGGACGAAAGCGATTGAAAGTTTTTCTAATTTCTTTCCAGCAGCATTATCACTGCCTTTGTCATCAGATTTGCTATCATTTGAACCACATGCAGCAAGGGAAATGCTCAATAATAAAATAAGCATTAAAGAAAATAATTTTTTCATGACTGACCTCCTATAGTTTGCAATACTAGACTAGTATAATTTAATTTTGTTAAAATCGTAAATAAATATATGTTATTTTATTGTAAAAACTTTTTTAAAATAGTTTTGAAACCATTACCTACTGAGGTGTACGATGAAAAAAATCTCTGTTTTAGTTACTAGTGATGTTCATGGATATATAATGCCAACTGACTTTTCAGGTGATGTTGACCTGCCATTAGGATTAGGGAAGCTTGCAACGGCAATTGATGAAGAGAGAAAACGCGGGAGTGTTCTGTTAATAGAAAATGGGGATTTTATTCAAGGAAGTCCCTTAACTTACTATGAACAGACTTTTAAAAAGGGAACACATAATACCGTGATAGGTTTGGCCAATGCCATGAAATACGATATGGCAGTATTTGGCAATCACGAATTTAATTTCGGATTACCCGTATTAAATAAAGTGATTGAGGAGTCTAATTACCCATGGCTTGCCGCCAATATAAAACGGGAGGACGGGACATATTTCACTCAACCCTATGTTATAAAAGAAATAGATGGTATTACCATTGCTGTTGTAGGAGTGACAACACAGTTTGTTCCTGTATGGGAAGAGTCAGAAAGGATTCAAGGTCTTATTTTCGAGGATGCCTTTGAAGCGGCTAAAAGGGAAGTTGAATGGTTACATGCTAATCATCAAATAGATGTCATGATGATCGCCTATCATGGTGGCTTTGAGGTAGATTTAACAACAGGAGAATTGCTTGAGAATTCTAGGGAAAATGTCGGTTATCAAATATGTAAGGAGATTGAAGGCGTCGATGTGGTCATTACGGGCCATCAACATCGTGAGCTGGCCCAGCATTTATTTGGAAAGGCCATTGTGCAGCCTGGTACGAAAGGGGTTTGCCTAGGCAAAATTGAACTGACGATCAATGATAGTGGGAAACTTGAACATTGTGAGCCTTCCCTAATCTACATGGATAATGTTGCCTTAAATGAAACGGTTAAAAACTTAATTGCTCCGATTCATGATGAAACAGAGAATTGGCTTGATCAAAGCATTGGCAGGATTGAAGGTGATATGCTCATTGACAGTACATTTGATGCAAGGTTAAAAGGGCATCCCTATGTTGAATTCATCAACCATGTTCAAAAAAAGTGTGCAGGTACCTCCATATCATGTATGGCGATTTTTAATGATATTTGTAGAGGATTTAATCCGATTGTAACCATGCGTGACATCGTAACAAATTACATTTATCCCAATACATTGAAGGTATTAGAGGTAAAGGGTCGATATATTGTGGAAGCACTTGAGCAATCTGCTACATATTTTAAATTGGAAGATGGGAAACCAGTGATTTCGGAAGCATTTCAAACACCGAAAGAGCAGCCCTATAATCATGATCTTTGGAGTGGCATTGATTACACCATTGATTTACGTAACCCTGAAGGAGAACGTGTCATAGATGTTCGCTATAACGGGGAACCTTTACAGCTAGATGAATCATATGAGGTGGTTATGAATAATTACCGAGCAACAGGCGCGGGCAATTTTGATTACTTTAAGGATTGCCGCGTTGTGAAAGATATTCAAACGGACATGACGGAATTAATAGCAGATTATTTCATAAACCATGAGACCGTCCATGCACAGCCAATGAAAAATATGAAAATCCTATATTAAGACTTTTTTCCAAACTTTGTTCCAAGAATTAGGGATTATACTAAATTTTCGTAGGTGAAAATATGAAAATTTCGATCGAGGAAATAAGCAAAGAACAAGAAGAAGAAATTCTCATTCGATGTCATGAGATAGATGACGAAGTATATGATATTGTGGACAAGCTAAAAACTGAAGACTTGGTTATACTGGGATATCAAAAAGAGCAGGTCTATCGAATGAAGCTTAGTGATATCTACTATTTCGAGGCGGTGGACGGGAAGGTTTTTAGCTACTGCAAAGACAGCGTTTTTGAGGTAAAACAAAAGCTATATGAGCTAGAGGGACTGTGTGAGGGGAAGAACTGTTTTCGGGCATCTAAATCAACAATCATAAACATCACCAAAATTTCATCTATCTATCCCTCCTTAAGTGGCCGATTCGAAGCAGTGCTAGATAATGGGGAACGTGCTGTGATTTCAAGGCAGTACGTCCCTGTCCTGAAAAAAATGCTGGGATTGTAAGAGGAGGGATCATTGATGAAGCTTTCTGAATATGTACAAGAGATAGTGAAGGATTTCTTAATTATCTTCGCATTAATTGTTATCATGATTACGATATTACGACAAATATATTATCCCGATCTGGCTTTTGATTTAAAGACGATTTATATATTTATGGCTTTTGCATTTTTAAGTGGATTAACCGAATTGATTTTGTACTCTCCTAGAGAGATAAGTGAGAAGAAGATGCGAATGAAATTGTTCATTCACTTTCTTACTTTGGAGATTCTATTGATTAGCCTTAGCAGTATCTTAGGCATTGTAAACAGTGTACAGGGAGTGATCATTCTTGCTGTGCAAATTGCGATCATCTATATTCTCGTTCGTGTGCTGTCATGGCAAAAGGATAAAAAGGATGCCCAAAAAATCAATGAAAAGCTAAAGGCTTTGAAGAGAGATGATTGATCTTATGAAGGTAGCAATTGTTTAGAAGGCGGTAAGCGATCGTGCTTACTGCTTTTTTTTTGCATCTTACCATCCTGTAGTTACAACTTACCGTTTTTCTATATCCTTCCTTTTAGTTATTTATTATGATGTATTCATAGAAAATATTTAAGAAAGAAGGCGTATCTCCTTGGGAACTTTAATTTTATTGATCATGATCATTTTTGAAATAACTTTCTCCATCTACTGTATGGGTACGAAACAATATCATAAGAAACTCAAGAACTGGTTTAGGATTGCTATATTTATAGCATTTGTCACACTTACCGTTACATCGGTGATTGAGTGGAGCTTCCGCTGGTTTCTACTGGCCATACTGCTCTTCATACTCGCATTAAAGGGAACCATTTCTCTTATCCGTAACAAAAATAAAACTAAACCATTTAGCACTTTTACCGTTGTGTGGAAAACGATGTTGCTGAGTTTGGTGTTCGTATTTGCACTGGCACCAGCCATTGTTTTTCCACAGTATGAATCACCGAAAGCAACAGGGAAATATGAAGTGGCAACCGCCAGTTCTACATATACAGACAAAAGCCGTATAGAGGAATTTGGTGACAAGGAACAAAATCGAGTGGTCAATGTGGAATTTTGGTATCCCAAAAACACCGCTGGAAAATATCCGTTATTGGTGTTCTCTCACGGTGCATACGGTATTAAGGCAAGCAATACATCTACCTATGAACAGCTTGCAAGTGAAGGTTATGTCGTTTGCTCCATCGATCACCCCTATCATTCCTTCTATACTCGTTCAGAGGATGGAACGGTCACTTTGATTAATCCGGATTATAACCGAGAAGTCAACAATGCCAATAAGGATGGGATCTACACGAAGGAAGAATTCTTTGGTCTAATTCAAAAATGGATGAAACTACGAACGGATGATATGAACTTTGTCATTGATACAATCCTAACAAAGGCAAGTAGTGATAATAACCCTATCTATCAACTTATCGATCCGGACAAAATTGGTGTATTTGGTCATTCAATGGGTGGCGCTGCAAGTGTTTGGTTAGGTAGAGAGCGTGATGATATAGATGCTGTTGTCAATATAGATGCTCCGTTCTTCAGTGAGGTTGTTTATCAGAAAGACAAAGATGATTTTGTAGCAAGAGATGAGGACTTCACGATTCCCCTTCTTAATATTTATTCTGACGATGTGTGGAGACAGCTTGGGAGCAACTCTACTTATGTAGCGAACAAACTAGATAATAACCATTTCAAGGAAGCCTATACGGTTCATTTCCAAGGAGCAAAGCATCTAAGTCTGACCGACTTATCGCTTGTCTCGCCGATCCTCACCAACATTTTACAGGGAGGAAAAGCAGACATTGACCCAAATTATTGTATGGAAACGGAAAATGAGTTAATTCTTAAATTCTTTGACTATCAATTAAAGGGTATTGGGGAGCTAGATTACAAAGAGACTTATTGACTAGAAGCTAATGGCAAGTTTTTCTACTAAAAAATTCGAAAAAAGGCAGGTAAAAGGGAAAGTTGTCCTTTTGTCTGCTTTTTTCATTCTAGGTATCTATTTATCTATAAATGGTTGGTAGTTTCTTCCTAAATATTTTATTAAAAAACACTCTTAAAAATGAGGTAATTCACCTAAAGGAGTTTTGCTAGATTTCTCTAATATGTTTGAGTATAAGAATTTTCAGAAAATGGGTCCCTTCAAGCCATAGGAGGTGCGCGGGTTTGAGAGAAGGGTAGCGGATTCTTATAAAACCGAACAGAGAGGGAGAATCGAGGAATGAGGAGATATTTTTCTAGAGTGTTTCTTATTCTAGTCGCTTTTGCACTGATTTTTTCTACATTTGGTCTTAATGCATCAGCAAAGGGAGGAAAAACCCAAACGAAGCTTACCGAAATTCCGATAGCTGAGTTACATGGTGATATTGAACTCTCATCAAACAGGCCAACGACGGTCATTGTAGAGCTCAAAGAAGAGTCTATCATAGAGGCGAAACATAAGGGGAAAAAGCAAACAAAGGCAAAACTGAAAACCGAAAGAGATAAAGTGATTCAATCATTAAAAAAGGCAGTGAAGGCTGCTGATGTGAATAGGGAGTATGACTATGTATTCTCCGGCTTCTCGGTAGATCTCCCGGCTAATGAAATCATGAAGTTATTAGCCGTCTCCGGAGTAAAAGCTGTTTATCCGAATATAGAATATCAAGCGGATGTTGTAACGAAGAAGGAAATTTCTACAGAGGAATTTAGTCCGAATATGATGAATAGTGCTCCATTTATTGGTGCAAACAAAGCATGGGAAACAGGTTATACAGGAAAGGGAGTAACGGTAGCCGTTATTGATACAGGAGCGGATTATACCCACCCGGATTTAGCCCATGCATTTGGAAGTTACAAGGGCTGGGATTTTGTAGATAATGATGCAGACCCACAGGAAACGCCAAAAGGGGATCCTCGCGGGGAGGAAACCGATCATGGTACCCATGTTTCTGGTACCATTGCAGCGAATGGGCAAATTAAAGGGATCGCACCAGAGGCCACTCTTTTAGCCTATCGTGTACTTGGACCTGATGGTAGGGGTTCGACGGAAAATGTTGTTGCTGGGATTGAACGAGCGGTTCAAGACGGTGCGGACATTATGAATCTATCATTGGGTAATACATTGAACAACCCTGATTGGGCAACCTCAATCGCTATGGATTGGGCAATGGCTGAAGGGGTCGTGGCTGTGACTTCCAACGGTAATTCTGGACCAAATAACTGGACTGTTGGATCGCCAGGTACCTCCCGTGAGGCCATTTCTGTAGGTGCTACACGTCTACCATACAATGTCTATACTTCCATCCTTTCTACCTCTAATGGTGTAGTTTATCCAAGTGCAAAGGTCATGGGCTTCCCTACGGATGAAGAATTATTAGTTTTGAATAAAGGAGAATATGAGTTTGTCTATGCAGGACTAGGAAAACCAAGTAATTTTGAGGGGAAGGATTTTAAAGGGAAAATTGCCTTAATGAGCCGTGGAGAATTAGCCTTTGTTGATAAGGCTGAAAATGCGAAGGCAGCTGGTGCGATTGGTGCGATTATTTTTAATAATGTGTCAGGAGAACAGCCAGATGTTCCAGGAATGGCTGTCCCAACGATTAAAACCACCCTTTCTGATGGACAGAAGCTTCTAGCAGAGCTAGAAAAAGGAAATAACAAGGTTTCCTTTGATATTAAATTTGATAAATCTGTGGAAGAAACAATGGCTGATTTCTCTTCAAGAGGCCCGGTTGCCTTAACTTGGATGATTAAGCCAGATGTCTCTGCTCCTGGTGTCAACATCGTGAGCACGATTCCAACACATGATCCATCAAATCCGCATGGTTATGCAGCATTCCAAGGAACAAGCATGGCTTCCCCACATGTGGCAGGAGCAGCGGCTCTATTATTACAAAAGAACCCTAATTGGGGGACCCAGGATATAAAGGCTGCACTCATGAACACGGCAGTTGATGTCATAGATCCGGAAACAGGGAACGTATATCCACATAATACGCAAGGTGCAGGCAGCATTCGTGTTGTAGAAGCATTGGCTACAGATACACTTGTTACCCCTGGAAGTCATTCTTTTGGAAAGTTTGTGAAGGCTAACGGGAAGCAGGTTGAAAAGCAAGGCTTTGAAATTAAGAACCTGTCAAAAGAAAGAAAGACCTATAGCTTCGATGTGGAGTTTGAAGGAAATCCAGATGGAATTAAGGTGATGCTAAGTAACAACTTAAAGGTAAATGCAGGGAAATCCCAGATGGTGAACTTTAATGTTCAGGTAGACTCCTCAAAATTAAACCCTGGTTATTATGAGGGGATGATCCTTGTAAATGACGGGAAACAAGAAATTTCCGTTCCGACTATCCTATTTGTCGGAGAACCAGATTATCCTCGCGTATCCGGTGCATTTATGGATAAGGCCCCTAATGGCTACTATATAGGCTCCTATTTACCGGGTGGAGCGGAGGTGTTAGAGTATGATCTCTATGCTCTTGCACCAGGAAATACAATAGGTGGATATGTAGATACATTAGGTTCATTTACAAATATTCCATCCCCAATCCATGAATTCGAGTGGGATGGTACCGTACAAAATGGTATCCCTCTACCTAACGGAGACTGGGTACTGGCTGTATATGTGGAAAGGTTGGGTGTTACGGAATACAAGGCTTTTCTCGTAACGAAAGAATAATATAGAAAAAAATCGGGGAAAGAAACGGTCTAGAGTGGTCACACTTTGAGACTGGATTCTTTCCCTTTTCAGTCCGCAGTTTCTTATTTAATATAAGTCAATAAACTCAGCGAATATTGAAAATGCATTAAAAAGGAAATAATATAAGAATAGTATTTTTCTATTCCATGGTTGACAGATTGTGTAGAGGGAGGTAACCTAAATAATATAATTTATGAATTGAATATGTTAACCTCACTTTATTTAGTGAGGTAGAGGCGCGGTATTTAACAGTCTCTAGCGGAGCCCCGAGAACGCTATGATTCTAGAGAGAAGGAAATGTCGCCGAAGTGTGTAATATTCTCAATATTGCATGCTGGGCCTGCAGTTAAGAGCTGCAGGACTGTCTCAGTGAACTTCCCAGGTTTGCTGAGTTGTGCTATCTCATTAAGGGAAAAGAGAGGGACTTTAGGGCAATTATACATGCGACCTGAGTTTGATCTCAGGTCGTTTTTTTTGTTGTCTAAAAAAAGAATCAAGAAAAACAGGGGGAAAATGCCATGCGAAAACAAGTTTTATTATTAATAGGATTATTATTCTCAAGTATTATTTTACTTTCTGCTTGTGGGACAAGTGAAGATGGAAATACGTCTGGTTCCGCAAGCGAGGATACATTTAAGGTTGGACTTGAGGCTGGATATGCCCCATTTAACTGGACTCAAAATGATGACGCAAATGGTGGGGTAAAAATTAATGGCACTTCCGAATATGCAGGCGGCTATGATGTCGAAATCGCCAAAAAAATTGCCGAGGGCTTAGGGAAGAAGCTTGTGATTGTGAAAACAGAATGGGATGGGCTCGTACCAGCCTTAACATCTGGAAAAATAGATGCCATTATTGCAGGAATGTCTCCGACTGCGGAACGAAAGGAAACCATCGATTTCTCAGATAACTACTATAATTCAAATCTAGTCATGGTTGTGAAAAAAGGTGGAAAATATGAAGGGGCCACGTCGATTCAGGATTTCAAAGGCGCAAAAGTAACGGCGCAATTAAATACATTCCATTATTCCGTCATTGATCAAATTAAAGGAGTATCAAAAGAGACCGCCATGGATAATTTCCCTGCCATGAGGGTAGCACTTGAATCGGGAATCATAGATGGCTATGTTACAGAACGACCTGAAGCAGTTAGTGCTTCTACAGCGAATGGAAAATTTGCCATGGTTGAATTTAAAGATGGATTTAAGACTTCACCTGACGATACGGCCATTGCTGTGGGAACTAAAAAAGGCAGTGACTTAACAGAGAAAATCAATGAAATCCTGAAGGGAATTTCCGAGAAAGAACGTACCGAAATTATGGATACAGCGATTAAAAATCAACCTGCTGCAAAATAAGCAAACAGCACTAAAGGATAAAGCCGGCTGTATGTCAGAGTACAGTCGGTTTTCTGATTAGGAGGAAGAGCATGAGCTTTGAATGGATCGTAAGAATTGTATCGGAAAATTGGCCAATGTTCCTTCGCGGAGCAGGGATGACGCTCTTTATTGCGTTGATTGGAACCGTTATTGGGGCAGTCATTGGTTTGATGGCAGGGGTCATTCGTACCATTCCTATGCCCGAACGGGGCCCAAAAAAGCTAGTATTGAAGATCATTAATATCATTCTATCTATTTATATCGAGTTTTTCCGTGGAACACCTATGATTGTTCAAGCAATGGTGATCTATTACGGCTCAGCGTTGGCCTTTAATATCGATATGAATGTGATGCTAGCCGCTGTTATTGTCGTTTCTATTAATACGGGGGCCTATATGGCAGAAATTGTTCGCGGTGGGATCGTTTCTATTGACAAAGGACAATATGAAGCAGCTCAAGCGATTGGAATGAATCATTTTCAAACAATGACAAATGTGGTATTGCCACAAGTAATCAGAAATATTTTGCCTGCAACAGGGAATCAATTTGTCATCAATATTAAGGATACTTCTGTATTAAATGTCATTTCCGTTTCCGAGCTCTATTTCTTAACGAAATCCGTAGCCGGAAATAATTTTAGATATTTTGAGTCATTCTTTGTGGCTTGTATGATTTATTTTGTCATGACGTTTGCCGTGACAAGAATCCTGCTCTATTTTGAGAGAAAGCTGGATGGTCCAGATAATTACACAGTGCTCAATGAGGAATTAGAGCCTAAGAAGATATGAGGAGGACTGGGTATGGAAAAGGTAATTGAAGTTCAGCATTTAAATAAATCCTTTGGGGCCCATGAGGTTTTAAAGGATATTGATTTTTCCGTCCATAAAGGTGAAGTAGTCAGTATTATTGGTTCCTCCGGTTCGGGCAAATCCACTCTGCTTCGCTGTATTAATCTTTTGGAGAAACCTGGTGGTGGCCAAATTATGTTTCATGGAGAAAATATTCTAGATGATCGCCATGATATTTTTGCTTATCGTCAAAAGCTAGGCATGGTCTTTCAGCAATTCAACTTATTTGAGAACCATAATGTTCTTAAGAACTGTGTTGTGGGACAAATCAAAGTGTTAAAGCGTACAAAGGAAGAAGCGGAAAAGGTAGCGATGAAATATCTGAAAGTGGTGGGGATGGATAAATATATTTATGCCAAACCAAAGCAATTATCAGGTGGGCAAAAACAACGTGTGGCCATTGCGAGAGCACTTTCTATGGAGCCTGATGTGATGCTGTTTGATGAGCCAACATCTGCCCTTGATCCAGAAATGGTTGGAGAAGTTCTAAAGGTCATGAGGGAGCTTGCTGAAATAGGGCTTACGATGCTAATCGTTACGCATGAAATGGAATTTGCTAGAGAGGTATCCGATCGTGTAGTGTTTATGGATAAGGGGGTTATTGCTGAGGAAGGAAGCCCTGAGCAAATTTTTAACCATCCACAGCAAGAAAGAACAAAGGAATTCTTGAAACGGACTTTATCCTTGTAAAGATTGATTGTGGAATGGTGAAACCCAAAATTGATGAAGGAGGAAATCTTGTGAAGTGGATTTCCAAGAAGAACAGGAAACCGGTTTTATTAATCGTTATCCTCGTGTTATTGATTGCTGGGTTCCTTGATATTAAATATGAGGGGCTATTCTATCAATTGTTACCTCGTTCGGTTCAAGCATTTTTGGGTGATATTATTTAGGACCATGAAAGAGAGGACGAGAGCTATTTTGCTCTCGCCATCGCCATTGGTCGACCATAGGAAGGCAAGAACAACACCTCTTAAAAATCCCCATATTAGTTCTTCTTCTTTTTTACTATACTTTTTCTCAAAGGGAATCATATAAATAATCATTAATCGGTTAAAATAAACGAGAGCGCATACACCAACTTAGAATTCACACAACTTGGAGGACTACCGTTGAAATACATCATTTCACTCATCGGTTTACTTGTTGTTTTTGGATTAGCCTATGCAGCAAGTAATAACAGAAAACACATCAAAATGAAACCGATTCTTCTTATGGTTATTATTCAATTGATATTATCTGCTTTACTCTTAAATACGACACTTGGCTTGGGATTAATTAAGGTGTTCGCTAATGTTTTTGGGAAGCTGCTTGACTATGCGGGTGAGGGGATCTCCTTCGTATTTGGAGGCATAGCCAATGAAGATCAATCCCCATTCTTTCTCAATGTCTTATTGCCAATCGTGTTCATTTCTGTCTTAATTGGGATCTTCCAATACCTGAAGATTCTACCTTTTATTATGAAGGCGATTGGTCTCTTCCTAAGTAAAATAAACGGCATGGGGAAGTTAGAATCATATAATGCAGTGGCATCGGCGATGATTGGTCAATCCGAAGTGTTTATTACAGTGAAGAAGCAGCTAGGTCATTTGTCTGCTAATCGCTTATATACGCTTTGTGCATCAGCCATGTCAACCGTTTCGATGTCGATCGTTGGGGCGTACATGACGATGGTTGAACCTAGATATGTAGTCACAGCACTTGTCCTAAACTTATTTGGCGGATTTATCATTGCTTCGATTATTAATCCTTATACGGTGAAACCGGAAGAGGATCTGTTGGACATTCAGGATGAGGAAAAACAGAGCTTTTTCGAAATGTTAGGGGAATACATCCTCGATGGGTTTAAAGTAGCCGTGATTGTTGGTGCGATGTTAATTGGTTTTGTTGCCTTAATGGGCGCAATTAATAGCATTTTTGATATGGTTTTTGGAATTTCGTTCCAGGAGATTTTAGGTTATATTTTTGCACCTATTGCCTTTATTATGGGTGTTCCTTTTACTGAGGTCGTCAATGCGGGTGGAATTATGGCTACGAAGCTTGTTACAAATGAGTTTGTTGCGATGATGGACTTGGCAAAAATAGCAGAATCATTTGATCCACGCACATTAGGAATTATTTCTGTTTTCCTTGTCTCTTTTGCAAACTTCTCCTCCATTGGGATCATCTCAGGTGCTGTAAAAAGCCTGAATGAAGAAAAAGGGAATATCGTCGCTAAATTTGGTTTAAAACTATTATATGGAGCGACCTTAGTGAGTGTATTATCAGCTGTCATTGTTAGTATCGTTTTATAAGTAGTTCAAAAAGCAATTTTCCATCCTTATGAAAGGGTGGAAAATTGCTTATTTCTATTTTAGGGAGGGCGTTTTTCACACAAGATTCAATTTCTATTTTCTATAATAGGAATGCTAATAATAAAAGTACTTCCCTTTCCTACTTCACTAAAAACTTGAATAGTTCCCTTGTGGATCTCCACAATCCATTTTGCAATCGCAAGTCCAAGTCCGTGCCCTCCATCTTGTCGAGTTCTTGCTTTATCTGCTCGATAGAAACGTTCAAATATTCGCCCATAATCATCTTGGTTGATTCCAATTCCTGAATCCTTCATGAATATGAGTAACTCTTTTCCTTTTACAGAAAGGGATAGCTGTGCCTCGCCTCTATTCGGAGTATATTTAATCGCATTGTCCAATAAAATATACAGCAGCTGTGTTAGCTTTTGGGAATCCCCATTAACCATTAACACATCAGGGGCATCGAAGTGAAGCTTGATTTGTTTGAATTCAGCCAGTGCTCGAACAGATTCAACGACCTCCTCGGCAATCGTGCGAAAATCAAACCATTCATTCACAAGTTCGATGGTTCCTGAGTCAGACCTAGCTAATGTCAATAAATCTCCGACTAATCCAGTCATTCGCTTCACTTCATTTTTCATATTAAACAGGAGTTTATGGGAGTAGTCCTCTTTCTCTAAATCCAATGTCATTTCCATGGCATTGATGGATGAAAGCATGACACTCAACGGTGTTCGTAATTCGTGGGAGGCATCAGCTACAAATTCTCGCTGTCTAGTGAAGGCACGTGTAATCGGGACCATTGCCTTTTTAGACATATAATAGCTAATGACAAGTGCTACTAGTGAAAACAGAATAGCTATACCTAAAAGGATGATGGGTAGCCATTTAAAAACCTGATAGGCGAACGAGATTTCCTTCCCAATGTAAAGCATGCCGATAGCTTCTCCACGATAGGAAATGGGTTGGCTAGCAATCATTAAGCGAATCGTTTCTGTCTTTTGTGCTGGGTGAAATTCATGATTTCTTCCTTTCCCGTTTAACCCTCTTTCGGAAAATTCTACTTGGAAGGTTTTTTGAAGAATTTCATTTTTACTAGGGTTCCAGTTAGAGATGGCAGTTAATAATTCTGTACGTAGATCCGGAATGAGTTCATCTCCCAGTACCAATTCTCCTGACTGGTCCACCACATAATAGAAAAATTGATCGACATCCTTGACAATGGATTCTTGATTACGAAATCTTAAACGACCTTTATGATTCTGATATCCTAAGTACTGCTCAATGTTTTTAGCCTCCTGTTTGACACTGACTTCTAGTTCGCGTTCTTGATCCTTAAAGATGGTTGCATACAATATGATATAGACAATAGCAATAAATAATAGCAGGAAAAGCATAAGCATGCCACTGTATAATAACGTTAAACGAAATTGTGTATTTTCAAATAGTCCTCTTTTTCGAAAAAGATAGTTAAAGGATGACTTTTTAGTTCCCAACTTTATACCCAACTCCCCTGATACTTTGGAGCAAATCCTGTTTTCCAAATAGGTCTAGTTTTTTGCGAAGTAATTTAATGGTCGCATCAATCGTTTTCGTTGATACGTCTGCATCATAGCCCCAAATACGGTCCAAAATAACCTCTCGAGGGAGTACCTGTCCTTTATTTTGAACTAATAAATCAAGCAACTGAAATTCACGAGGGCTTAACTGAATTTCCATTTCTCCATGACGAATTGCTTGGCTTGTACGATTAATGACCAAACCGTGAATCGAAACCTGTTCCTCTAAAATAGGGGCATAGTTACGGCGAGTAAGAGCACGGAGACGGGCAAGAAGTTCCTCGATTTCAAAGGGCTTAATGAGGTAATCATCTGCTCCAGCATCTAATCCGTTAATGCGATCCTCCACAGCGTCCTTGGCGGTTAGCATTAAGATCGCTCCAGAATAGCTCTCACTTCGAAGCTTTCTACAAACGGAGATTCCATCCCCATTTGGCATCATCCAATCTAATATTAAGACATCATAATGGGAGGCTTTGGCATACTCGTAGGCATCCTCACCCTCCATGACCCAATCAACCTTATAGCTACCTTTCTTTTTCAGCATAAAACCAATCAATTCACCAAGCTGCAGGTCATCTTCCGCTAGTAGAATATTCATGCTAAGCACCTCTTTTTACATGATTTCTTATCTTAATATTACTTCTTTACACACCCTTAGGAAAGATGAGATAAATCAATACCACCGTAAACGTAGTTACGGTGGTAGGATGAAAAGGGGGGAATATGTTAAGACCCTATACTAGTAGCTCTTTTTCATTTTTTAGTTTGTCCAGTTCTTTGGTTAATTCTTCGTCGTTTACAGTGGTAGACTCATCATCCACTAGCGGATTGGAAAAGCAATTCCCAGCTTGAACCTCAGCCTCCATTAATAAAATACGGTCTTCAGCACGGGCGACCCCTCTTAAAATGTTGTCTGTTTGGAAGGAGCCTGCAGCCTTCTGCATTTGCTTAATCGACTGAGCAACATTTGCACGTGATGCTAAGAGGACTTTCTTATGCTGTAATTCATGATAGGTTTGTTGAAGCTCATCTAATTTTTCTGTTAAAGTCTCAGTTTGATTCTTGATCGTTTCATATTGCTGCTCATAAAGGGCAAGCTGTTTCTCGTGGGTAAGCTTTTCCTGGACGGCTAATTTAGCAATCGTTTCTTCCCCTTGATCAATAGCTAGTTTCGCTTGACGGGTTCTTTTTTCTACTAATGCTTTTGTGTGAAGAATAAGAGATGCTTGCTTATTTTCTGCAAAAAGCTGACGTGATAAAGCCCTTTGCGCCTTTACGATTTCTTGCTCCATTTCTCTAGAGTATTCGTTCAGCATGGCAATTGGATCCTCAAGGTTATCGAGCCATCCGTTGATATCCGCCTTAGCGATCCTTTTCATTCTTTTAAATATCCCCATATTAATTCCTCTCCTTTTTTGAAACTAAACTTTTTTCCCATTGATCCAACACATTTGCACTTTGGTTTGAAATAGGTCTATGTGAATTCATGATAGATGTATCAATAAACTGTTGCATTGCAGTTTCCTTTGCTTTTCTTCTTAGCCATTTCATCGCTACAACGATAACAGCAATACCGAGAATCAGGATAAGTAGGAACCAAAGCCAAGAAAATCCATGATGCTGGTAGCCCATTACATGATGTGGACCAAAATCGCTAAGTGGCGAAGAGCCACCAAGTGGTCCAAAGCCACCGAGTGGCCCGGAGCCACCAAGTGGCCTAAAGCCACCTTGTTGTCCCATTCCCATTCCTCCTGCTCCACCATGTCCATGACGACCAGAAGCAAGAGCATGTAGACCTCCGAATAGATAGTGGATTACATGAATAACTAGAATCATGGAAGCAATCATTCCACCCCAGAAGATCCCTTTCTTTACCTTGTAATTCATTTTTTCTTACCTCCTTTCGCTCTTGATGTCTATAGATTAGTAGAGTTTGGTGAAAACTTAGTGAAAGGATCTTGGAAAGCAAAAAAAAGGCCGCCTTACTAGAAAAGTAAAGCGACCTTTTATCGTAACAACTAAAAGTTTGCAAGAGCTTCTATTAATTTCGGATTAGATAATCAAATGCACCTAAAGCTGCGGTTGCACCTGATCCCATAGAAATGATGATCTGCTTGTATGCACTGTCTGTACAGTCACCGGCTGCAAATACACCAGGGATACTTGTTGCTCCATGCTTATCAACAACAATCTCACCCATGCGATTGCGCTGAATCGTGTCCCCCAACCAGTCTGTATTTGGAACAAGACCAATTTGAACGAACACACCTTGTAAATCAACATGATGCTCTTCACCTGTGGCGCGGTCAACATAGGTAAGACCGTTAACTTTATCTGTACCAGTAATTTCCTTTGTTTGAGCATTTTTGATGACCGTTACATTAGGAAGACTGTTGAGACGGTCTTGGAGGACCGAGTCAGCCTTTAGCTCTGGAGCAAATTCGATCACTGTTACATGTTTCACAATCCCAGCCAAATCAATTGCTGCTTCAATACCAGAGTTACCGCCACCAATGACAGCAACGTGTTTTCCTTCAAATAATGGACCATCACAGTGAGGGCAGTAGGCGACACCTTTATTCTTAAACTCTACTTCACCTGGAACGCCAATATTACGCCAGCGAGCACCTGTTGAAAGGATAACGGTTTTGCTTTTTAGTACAGCACCGCTTTCCAACTCAATTTCAATGAACTCTTTCTTTTCTAAATGCTTAGCACGCTGTAGATTCATGATATCAACATCATAATCTTTGACATGTTCTTCAAGACTTGCTGCAAGCTTAGGGCCCTCAGTATGCTTCACACTAATAAAGTTCTCAATGCCGAGCGTGTCCATGATCTGGCCGCCAAAGCGTTCAGCGACAATACCTGTACGAATGCCTTTACGAGCTGCGTAGACCGCTGCACTAGCGCCAGCAGGGCCGCCGCCAACAACGAGAACATCAAAGGGTTCTTTTTCAGAAAGCTTAGAAACGTCTTGAGTACTGCCCATCTTAGCAAGGATTTCTTCCAGTGTCATACGACCGCTGCCGAATGTTTCCCCATTTAAGAAAACAGTTGGAACTGCCATAATTCCCTTGCTTTCAACTTCCTCTTTGAAGGCAGCACCATCGATCATCGTATGGGTGACTCCAGGGTTGAGAACACTCATAATATTAAGTGCCTGAACAACATCAGGACAGTTATGACAGCTAAGGCTGACGTAAGTTTCAAAGTGATATTCACCTTTTAGGCTTTTCACTTGATCGATCACACTTTGGTCAACCTTTGGAGCACGACCGCTTACTTGTAGCAATGCTAATACAAGGGAAGTGAATTCGTGTCCAAGTGGTATACCGGAAAATACAATCCCTGTATCCTCTCCGATACGATTGATGCTAAAGCTTGGTGTTCTTTCCAAGGTTGTTCTTTCTACTTTAATCTTAGCTGACATGCTTGCTAGCTCATCAACAAGAGCAAGCATGTCATTTGATAAATCATCCGTACTTACACTGACCTTAATCAGGATATCATTCTCCATCAATTGGAGATATTGATCAAGCTGTGCTTTAATGTCTGCTTCTAATCTCATTTCAAGGACTCCTTAAATTTTCCCTACAAGATCAAGACTTGGTTTAAGTGTTTCAGAACCCTCTTTCCATTTTGCTGGGCACACTTCACCAGGATTGTTACGAACATATTGTGCAGCTTTAATTTTGTTAATAAGTGTACTTGCATCACGGCCAATGCCATCAGCATTAATTTCGATAGCTTGGATGATACCATCAGGGTCAATAATGAAAGTACCGCGGTCAGCTTGTCCTAATTCTTCAATAAATACATCAAATTGGCGAGAAAGTACATGTGCAGGGTCACCAATCATTGTGTAAGTAATTTTTCCAATTGCCTCTGATGTATCGTGCCATGCTTTATGTGTAAAATGAGAATCTCTTGAAACAGAGAACACTTCAACTCCTAGTTCTTGAAGAGCAGGATATTGATCTTGAAGATCTTCTAGCTCAGTTGGACAAACGAATGTAAAGTCTGCAGGGTAGAAGCAAACGACACTCCAATGGCCTTTTAAATCTTGTTCGGTAACCTCGATGAATTCACCGTTTTTGTAAGCTTGTGCTGTAAATGGTTGTACTTCTTTTCCAATAAGTGACATAGATAAATTCCTCCATTATAAAATTTATTAAATTATAGATTGTTGAGTACTAGTATGCCCAACTTTCCTATAATTATTATCTATTTATATTTATTATTATTTACACAATACAATTATATAGAAATAATAGTTTTTGTCAAATGAAAACTTATTGATTTCATTCGCGCCTAGCCAATAATTGGTTATGATAGAAATAGTCATAAATACAGAAAAGGAAAAATTATTTACAGAAACTTTTTCACTTTGGATAGTATATAACAATAGGTAATGAATATGTGTGTGAATCAAGAGGGCTAACTGCGGGAACTTTTAGTCCTTTTTTTAGTGTTATTTTTCCGATAATTATTAGAATATTCGCATTTAAATGCTCGTCTCTTAATATAGTAAAAGTAAACAGGCTACATTTTTTACGGAGGAAGGTCTATGAAAAAGGGGGTTATGTGATGCTACATATTGTTGCTTGCATTAAGCAAGTGCCCGACACGAAGATTATCAAAATGAATCCGAAGACAAATACGATGGATCGGCGGACCGCACCAGCGATCCTGAATCCTTATGATGCCCATGCAGTGGAGGAGGCCGTTCGATTAAAAGAAAGATATGGGGGCAAAGTCTCCGTTCTCACGATGGGTCCACCTCCTGCGGTGAAAGCGATTAAGAAGTGCATCGAAATTGGAGCGGATGAAGGCTATTTAATTACGGATCGGCGGTTTGCTGGAGCAGATACGCTTGCAACCAGCTATGCCTTAACAAAAGCGCTAGACAAAATCTCAAAGGAAAGCCCTGTTGATTTGATCATCTGTGGAAAAATGTCGATAGATGGTGACACGGGACAAGTTGGTCCTGGAATCGCAAGGCGACTTGATATCCCTCCGCTTACCTCGGTTAATAAGGTTGTTGAGATAAACAAGGATGAAGGGTATATGAAAGTTCACCGCAAGCTGGAGGATGGCTATGAAGTCGTTCAATCGACCTTGCCATGCCTTCTTTCAGTTGAAAAAACGATTAATGAGGTACCCTATTCTCCATTCCCCAATATGTTAAAAGCAGCAAGATATCAGCCCCATATCTGGTCTGTCGATGATTTAGAGGATGTTGATATTAAACAGCTGGGTTTGAAGGGCTCGCCAACCATCGTCTCGAAGGTCTGGTCTCCACCGAAGCCAGAAGGAGGCACTCTTTTGGAGGGAAATCCAAAGGAGCAGGTGGAACAATTGCTTTCTATTATTCTTGAAAAGAAAGAGCTGTTTACAGTGAAGGGGGAGGCATAATGGATTTCCACGATTACCAAGATGTATGGGTATTCATTGAAGAGAAGGATGGGGCGATTGCTCCTGTTTCTCTAGAACTCTTGGGAGCGGGAAGGGGGCTTGCGGATAAGCGGGGATGCAATCTTGCTGGCATACTAATTGGGGAAAATATCTCCCACTTAGCCGATACAATGTTTGAGTATGGTGCAGATATTGCCTATATCTATGACCAGCCGATTTTTAAAAACTACCGAACAGAATCCTTTATGCAGGCCCTTCTTCATTGTTCAAACAAATACAAGCCTGAGATCATCCTCTATGGTGCTACCTCAACAGGAAAGGATTTAGCGAGTGCGGTTGCTACTGATTTACCAACAGGGCTGACCGCAGATACGACGGAGCTGGATGTTGAGGAGGAGACAGGGCTCCTGCTTGCGAGCCGGCCAGCCTTTGGCGGAAATATTATGGCAACGATCTTATGTAAAAAGTACCGGCCGCAAATGGCCACCGTTCGGGCCAAAGTGATGAAGGCGCTCACACCACAGCCTGGGAGAAAGGGCAAAATAATAGAAGAAAGCATCTCATTAAAAGAAGAGGACATCCGCACAAAGGTGCTGGAAATTGTGAAAGAAACGACAAAGAAGGTACGCATTGATGAGGCGGATATTATTGTCGCTGGGGGAAAAGGTTTGGGAAGCGCAGAGGGCTTCCAGCTGATTCACAAGCTTGCTGAAAGCTTGGGAGGTGCGGTCGGAGCCAGTCGTGATGTCGTGGAAGCAGGCTGGATTGAGCATGCCCATCAGGTTGGACAGACAGGTGTAACGGTTACGCCCAAAATATACTTTGCCATTGGGATATCCGGGGCCATTCAGCATATTGTGGGGATGAAGAACTCAGGGCTTATCATCGCCATTAATAAGGACCCGGAAGCACCGATATTTGAGGCTTGTCATTATGGAATTGTCGGAGATGCCTTCGAAATTGTTCCGATTCTAATTGAACAGTTTCAACAGGCCATGACAAGGGAGGAGGTTAGTCATGTCGGAGAAGTTTGATGCCATTGTTGTCGGTGCAGGCCCAGCTGGAATTTCGTGTGCTTACGATTTAGCAAAGGGTGGGGCTAGTGTTCTCCTTTTGGAACGAGGAGAATACCCAGGCTCCAAAAATGTCATGGGCGGTGTTCTTTACCGAAAGATGATGGAGGACTTGATCCCGGGGTTTTATAAGGAGGCTCCGCTTGAGCGTCCCATCACGGAGCAAAGATTCATGATGATGGATAAGGAGTCAGCTGTTACCTTTAGCTATAAAGGAATGGAATGGGCAAAGGAGCCCTATAATAATTTCACAGTCCTGCGCGCAAAGTTTGACCAATGGTTTGCTGATAAAGCCGTTGAGCAGGGAGCGATTCTCATTAATGAGACGGTCGTACTCGAATGCATTGTGGAGAATGGGAAGGTGATTGGAGTAAGGACGGATCGTCCGAATGGAGAAGTGTATGCGGATGTAGTCGTTCTTGCTGATGGAGTCAATTCCTTACTGGCACAATCCCTCGGTTTCCATAAAGAATATCGACCAGATGAGGTCGCTTTGGCTACGATGGAAATTTTGAAGCTAGACAAAAAAATTATCGAGGACCGCTTTAATCTGGAGGATAACCAGGGTTGTACGATTGAACTATTCGGTGACGCAACGAAAGGCATTCTTGGGACGGGGTTTTTGTATACGAACAAGGATACGTTAAGCCTTGGGGTCGGAACGCTGTTATCCGGGCTGATTAAGCACAAGATCAAGCCTTATGAGCTGCTTGAATACGTCAAGAGTCACCCGATGATCCGCCCTTATATTCAAGGGAGTGAGCCTCAGGAATATTTAGCCCACTTGATTCCAGAGGGCGGCTATAACTCCATGGGGAAGATTGTAGGGGATGGCGTGATCGTGATTGGGGATGCTTCACAGCTAGTGAATGCGATTCACCGGGAGGGCTCCAACCTCGCTATGACCTCAGGCCGTCTAGCTGCAGAAACAATCCTTTCAGCGAAAGAGGTAGGGGATTTCTCTGAAAGAATACTCGATCAATATCGTACGAAGCTCTTATCCAGTTTTGTTGGTCAGGATATGAAAAAATATAAGGATTCGACCCATCATTTTGATAAGTTCCCGCAATATTTTACAGACTATATTCCGATGGTGAATAAGGCAGCAAGTCAAATGTTCACCGTCGATGGCTCATCGAAATGGGAAAAGCAAAAGAAGATTTGGAGTGATCTAGGCACCACAAAGGAAAAAATGAAGTTAGCTCGCGATGTGTACCGAGCGTGGAAGGTGATTAAATAATGAGTGGACAGAAAAACTATCAGTCTATCGAGGAAAAGCAGTATCTTGTTCGCTTTAATGCCGATACAAAATCACATCTTCATGTGAAGGACGAAGACATTTGCTTAACGAAATGTCCAGATAAAATTTGCACCATCTTTTGCCCAGCTGAAATCTATAAATGGGAGGATATTCGCATGCATGTTGGCTATGAGGGCTGTCATGAATGTGGAAGCTGCCGAATTGGCTGTCCGCATCAGAATATTAGGTGGGAATATCCAAAGGGTGGTCATGGAATTGTCTTCCGTTTAGGATAATTGAAGGAGATGAGGGCTCACGTTGTGAAGTCCTTTTTTGTTGGGGGGGATATGTACTTTTTTCACAATTCTTGGTAAAAAGGAAATAAAAATATCCTTTTATGTCTTATTTATCTTTGAATGGTCATCAGTTGATCCTGATTGGCTTTTGACTCGAATTCCTTTAAGATCTCTAAAGCTTCATGAAAGGATGCAAGATATGAGGTTCGAAAGAATGGAAGCCAATAATTGAATCCCCCTCCCTCATCGGAAGGATAAATCAAGACGCGCCATTGGCACTGCCCTCTAGTGAACTCATTTCCTTCTAATGCAATTAACCAATGGGTAAAATGCTGAAAGATATCTACACAATTGGACTCATTCTGTATCGCCAATCGGTCGTTTGGGTGAATGGGAATAGGCTTCTTTTGATAAAATTCCCGAAAATTAATGGTTTCTACCATCTACATCGCTCCTTTAATTTATTGTTTTTTATAGAATGAGAATATATGAAAAGTTAAGTAATTTAGATTAGTATATGTTTGAAGAGAAAAAAAGATTTATATTTATTGAATATTTAGAAAACAAAACAGAAGCTGTCTTCATACCGACAGCTTCTAAGCAACAGAACCCTTTTTCTCACAAATGCAAACTGAACCCTTCATGAAAACTTAACACTGAGTTAACCAAACTTCCAGAATATTTACATTCACTTTACATTCCCTCTGTATAATTTGAGATACGATTATGATTATTGGAGGGCATTCATTTGAAAATTCGCAGTTTGAGCTCATCAAGGACATTCAGGGAAAAATATTTGCTAGCACTTCAAAAGTTAAGCTTAAGTACCAGACTTTTTATTTTATTTGTGTCTCTACTTATTCTCGCAGTTGTTGGAGTAGGAGCGAGCTCCTACCTTAAATCAAAGGAGACAACGATGAATGCAATTGAAACAAGATTAATGCGTGAAACGGAAATGATGAGCTATGTGGCTGAGAATCTAAAGTTTGTATACATAAGCGATGAGAAATATTTTATGCAGCAGCTTGAAGCAAATGTCCGCTCCCAATATGAAATTCTCAAGAATGATGGAATATCTGCGGAAATCCTGTACATAAAGGACGGAGAAACCCATCCTTTCAAGGTGAGTGCAAAGTCCCTTCCAACCCTTTCTGAGAAAACAAGTGCGAAGATTATCGCTTCAAAGAAAGGCCTGTTCCATGAAAAGATTGGAAATGAGGAATACACGATTACCTACCGGGAATTGAAGGAATTGAACGGCATTTATGTCATGCTTGTACGCACTCATTCCTATATGGAGCC
Organism: Bacillaceae bacterium UBA7792; assembly: GCA_002480735.1. Taxonomy (GTDB): domain Bacteria; phylum Bacillota; class Bacilli; order Bacillales; family Cytobacillaceae; genus Robertmurraya; species Robertmurraya andreesenii. Next base: position 25,842 of record DLCS01000157.1, read on the forward strand.
TATTAACCAAATGGTTTATTTTACGATTACAGGAATAATCATTAGCATATCAGTCGCCACTGCTATTATTTTGTTGTTAATGAGAACGGTGACGAATCCTCTGAATATGTTACGAAATACCATGAGGAAGGTTCGCGATGGAAAAATAGAGGCAGCCAATCCTATTCGAACAACAGTCCCAGAAATTACTTCCTTACATAAAAGTTATAACTCTATGATTGCTCATATGGAGGAATTATTATCTAAACTGAAAACCACGATAAAAGAGCTTGAGCAAACCGGCGGGGATTTAATGAAATCCTCCAACCATGCTCTTGATTCTGGCCATGATCTAGTAACAGCCATCATGGTCGTTAAGACGGGTGCAGAACAAACAGCAAGCAGCTCCGAGGATAGCGCAAATCGTTTTAGGGAAATGAAACACTTCATTGAAACCATGATCGAAAGCATGGGATCAGTCTTTGAGGGCTCTATGCAAATGAACAAAACAGCTAAGTATGGAGAGGCCAATATCAGTCAATTGATTTCGACATTTTATCAGTTTGAAAAAGATTTTGAACATCTAACGAACACGATAAATGAAGTGAAGCATTTTTCTAGTATTATTACGAAGCTGGTTGGACTTGTTAGCGGAATATCAGAGCAAACGAAGCTCCTAGCTTTGAATGCTTCGATTGAGGCTGTACGAGCAGGAGAGTCAGGGAAAGGATTTTCTGTAGTGGCACAGGAAGTGAGAAAGCTGGCGGAACAATCCACTAAAGTAACGGAGGATATTACATCGGCCATCGGCAATATGGAAAATATAACATTAGGTGCCACTCATGCATTTGAACGGATGCACTCGAAAGTTAAGTCCAATTTGTCTATGGCCAGTGAGGTGAAAAATTCCTTTGATGACTTAATGGAGAATATTGTAGAAGAGAGCAGAAGTCTCCAAGGGATTCAGGGGGAGCTTAAGGGATTAGTAGAAATTCTACCAAAACTAGAGCAAGCAACTATTCATTTTACCTCCATTTCTCAGGAGACGGTGGCTAGTTCAGAGGAAATGCTCACCATTAGTGAACAACAGATTGAATTAATGGAAAATACAAATGGCATCGGGACTAAATTGAACCAACTATCACAATCTCTCACGAAAATAACTGAGCGTTTTCAGCTTCAAGATGAGTAAGCACCTTATCAGAGCGAAAAAACCGCCTGTGATTTTTCATATCACAGGCGGTTAATGAGTATTCATATGAGAAAAACGGCTGTCGTAATGGCTCCAATCGTAATAATCACAGCGATTACTTTAACAAAAGGAGAGAGATGGTTGCTTCCTTTTTCATTAATCTCTTTCTCCTTTTCATTGACAATTTCCCGATACCCAGGCTTGCAGCAGCTCAATTAGGCCACCTTATTCCAGCCAGATACATCTTCTTCAAGCGGAAGATTATTTGCACGAGCTTTATTCGCCGCAATGAAGAAGAGAACCAATAGGATGGCAGATCCTATGAAACCGCCAATCCATGATGCTGTCATCGACATTCTAAAACCAATTTGTGCATTTAGAATATAAGTGATGACCATGACGAGCATGAAAGAACCTGGAATCAAAGCGACAAAGTAGTTCTTTTTCGCAATATAGAGATACATCGCCCCTACGAATAAGGCAATAACAGCGGTTGACTGGTTCGCCCAGCTGAAATATCTCCAAAGGATATTAAAATCAATTTGCGTAAGTGCAACAGAAATTGCAAACATTGGTAATGCAATCCAAAGACGGCTGCTAAATTTCTTTTGAGCAATATTCAAATAATCAGCAATAATCATACGTGCACTACGGAAGGCGGTGTCTCCAGAAGTTATTGGAAGTACGACAACTCCAAGTACCGCAAGTGTTCCACCGATAGCACCAAGTAAAGTAGTTGAAACTTCACTTACAATCGCCCCTGGACCACCAGCTGCAAGTAATTCCTGTAAACCACCATAGCCATCAAACATACTCATAGCGGCAGCAGCCCAAATCATCGCAATAATACCCTCTGCAATCATCATACCGTAGAAAATTTTTCTTCCTTGCCCTTCCTTTTGAGTGGTACGTGAGATAATTGGCGTTTGAGTCGCATGGAAGCCTGAAAGTGCACCACAAGTAATCGTAAAGAAGATTAATGGGAAAATCGGTGCATTATCAGGGTGGAAATTAGATAAAGAAAGCTCAGGAATTGGAGCCCCTGTGATAATCAGCCCACCACCTACACCAACAGCACTAATTAAAAGAACGGCACCAAAGTATGGGTACAAGCGTCCGATAATTTTATCAACTGGTAATAATGTCGCTAAAATATAGTAAACAAAAATTGCAGCAATAATGATGCCTAATGCGACCTTGCCATCCATTAATACATGAAGAAGGCTTGCTGGTGTGGAAACAAATACTGTTCCTACCAGTAATAATAAAAGAAGTGCAAAAGCGTTTACCACATGCTTCATGACTTTTCCTAAAAATTTGGTAGCCAGCTCCGGAAGATGGGCTCCTTTGTTACGGATTGATATCATCCCGGTTAAATAATCATGAACAGCCCCGGCAAAAATACAGCCTACGACGATCCAAATAAATGCGACTGGTCCATAAAGCGCCCCCATAATAGGTCCGAATACAGGTCCTGTTCCAGCAATATTGAGAAGCTGAATCATGGAGTTCTTTGGTGTACTCATTGGAATATAGTCAACACCATCTGCATTTACATAGGCAGGTGTTGGCCGCTCTTCCTTCACACCAAACATTTTTTCAATAAATTTTCCATACGTGAAATAACCAATAATTAAAAGTGCAATTCCAGCTAAAAATGTGTACATCTCCTCACTCCTTCTATAAGAATTTGATATTACCATTCATTATAAAAAGAACAGATGAATCTAAGGAGGATTTAAGACAACAGGTAGAAAACTCAGGTTAATATGCCGAATGTAAGGGTTTACATGTAAAAAAATCTGTTATTACTCGTATTTACTGTGAATATAGTATTTATTTGATCTCTAATTTTGTCCTTAAGGCTTTCACGTAGTTTCTACTTACCGACAATTGTTCCTTTCTTCCAGCAATTTGGAGCTGGTAGGCACCGTTGAACCAAGGTGTTAGTCGTACGACATATTCAAGATTAACAAGGAAGCTTTTATGAATTCGGAAAAAACCAAAGGCCAAAAGCTTATTTTCTAAATCCTTAAGTGATGATTTGGTTTCGAACTCTCCATTATTCGTAATGAGCTTGGTCATTTTTTCTTCTTTAATAATATAGAGAATATCCTTTGGTTCTAGATAAATAATTTCCCCATCTGCCTCTACAGCTAGTTTTCCAGAAAATTTCTCTGAATCAAGCTCCATATCCAAATTGAAGAACTTCTCAATTCGGGCAATGGTATCCTGAAGCTGTTCCTCATCATAGGGCTTAAGCAAATAATCAATTGCATTCAAGCGAAAGGCTTCTGCTGCAAATTGAGGATAAGCGGTAGTAAAAACAATAAGAGGAATCTTTCTTAATTCCATCAGAGCTTTTGCCGCACCCATTCCAGATAGCTTCGGCATCTCTACATCCAAAAAGACCACGTCGGGCTGTAGTTCAATTGTTTTTAGAATGGCGGATTCTCCCGTTTCAGCTTCCCCCACAATTTGTATGGAATGAAAGGAGCTTAATAAATGTTTTAACTCATCTCGGCTATATGGTTCATCATCCACTATGAGCACTTTGATAGATCCTGTCATGTATATTCACCTCGCTACATGGGACAGAAAAGCTGATGTCTGTTCCCATATTTAATTCGCTTTTTATAAGGAGGGCGGCTTGCTCCCCAAACTTCATCGTTAATCTTCGGTTGACATTATATAGAGCTAATCCAGTCCCAACATCAGAATGAATAGGGGCCTTACTTAGCTGTTCAGCTCGTTCAGGACTCATTCCATTGCCATTGTCTATTACTCTGACAGAGATATGTCCATCTAGTTTTTGAATCTTAATTTTTAGAACAAAATTGCTTTCTTTGTTTTTCATCCCATGCTTTATCGCATTTTCGACAATGGGCTGCAAGGTTAAAGGTGGAATTTGTTGAACAAGCGCATCTTCATCAATTTCATAGGCGATTCTCAGTTTATTGACGAATCTCGCTTCTTCAATTGCTAAATAGGCCTTTACATGCTTTAATTCCTGCTCGAGTGTGGTTGTATGCTCGGTTGTAATTTCTAGATTTTGCCGCAAAAATCTAGAAAGATAGATAAGCAATTTCCGAGCCTTTGCTGGTTCAATCCGTACAAGCGATAGGATCGTGTTTAACGTATTAAATAGAAAGTGAGGGCTAATTTGTGCCTGCAACACCTTGATTTCAGCCTCTCTCGCTAGCTGGTAGGCCTTCTCTACATCGGCAATTTCAAGTTGATTACTAAGCAGTGAGCTTATGCCTGCAGTTAGCTCCATCACGACAGGATTGACCTCTTTTTCCGAGCGGAAATAAAGCTTTAATGTACCAATCGTCATCCCACGTTGTTTAAGGGGAGCAATCACAACGGTATCTAATGGGCACCCATCCATGCGACAATGGATATGCTGCCTGTTTGCAACAACGATTTCCCCCTTTTTAATCGCATCTAGTGTAATCTGCGTTTGGATAGGGATCCCCGCTCTGTGGTGATCCTCTCCTTGCCCTATATGAGCTAGAATATCGTTAAGATTGGTAATGGAAACGGCGCTTGTATTGATTTCCTCATTCAGAATATGACAGACTTCTTTGGCTGTATCATAGGTCAGTCCATTTCTTAAATGGGTCAGCGTCTTTTCCGCAATTCGCAATGTTTTTTGAGCGAGATGGGCACCTGCTTTTTCCTCTTCATTTAGGACATTTCGAATAATTAATAGAAACAGAGTACATCCGAGTCCATTGGCCAAAATCATAGGAATGCCAATAATTTCAACCAATGCAAGTGCTTTTTCAAAGGGCCGGGAAATGAGAAGGATAATGATCATTTGAATGGCTTCAGAAATAGCGCCAATCAAAAAAGCAGTTCCAGGTTTCACATGCTTCTTTTTCTTATGGAAAAATCCAGAGATCACTCCAGAGACAATGGCCGCAAGCCCACAGGCAATGCCTGTAAAACCGCCAAGTGTGAAACGATGGATTCCTGCGATTAAACCAGCACCGATCCCCACTTTGTATCCACCAAGAAGCCCTGCTAACACAACCCCGATGACACGGGAGTTGGCAATAGCTTCATCCGCGTTCAGATCGGAGGTCCAAGGATGGAATTGCAAGCTCTCTGTACTTAGCGTTAAGCCAGAATAGGTACCGATAATTCCAAAGGTTCCAAAGAATAGGATGGCGGTATATTGCTGTTTTCGATTAAGATCATCGTGATAGAACATATCTCGAAAAAAACGGAACCGAGTGAGGATAAACGCAATCATCACAAGGATCCCAAGGCGTTCGATCATCGTAATTAACAAGATAAACATGGAGAGAACTCCTTCCTATAGGTGTTATAGGACAGTTTCTATTATTAAATATTACTACGAATATTCGCAATCATGTATAATTAATAATAGAAACTGTCCT
>DLCS01000154.1 GCA_002480735.1 Bacillaceae bacterium UBA7792
TAGTACAACTAGTGAGTGGAAGGAGCTGGTCAGTTTAATGAAAGCTAGCATGAAGGCAGGCTATCAAGAGGGGATAGTTGGAAGATTGATTGATGATATAAGAAATAATTCTTTGGAAACATAGGACCATATTCAATAACTGCAGAAGTGTCTGCCCGTATTTCATCAATCACTTAAATCCTTCGTTTGGAAATGCTACAATAAAGATCCTTGGCAGGGGCAACAAAAAGACAAGCTGGATTTCTCGTTAGGGAACTTGCTTGTCTTTTTACCATTTAATCGACAACCCTCAACAAAAATCTGCTATAATAAACGATAAATTGAAGGAGGTGGAAAATAAATTGGAAAAAGTACTTCAACTTATTTTGGACAAGCTAGACAGCCTAGAGAATTCCGTCCAGCAGCTAACGCAAGTAGTGGCAGCGACAAATGTAAAGATTTCTGAAACAAATGAACGGCTTGACAGACTTGAGGAAAAAGTAGATACCGTTGTTGAAGAGGTAAAAGGATTAAGGACAATATGACAACGAAACTTGATTTAGAGTATTACGATCAGATGATTTCTGAGCACTCCCGTCAAATCTACAAATTAAAAAACAACTAAACTGGCCCCATCGAGATAACTTTCCAAATTAACTTCAAGAAACTTCAAAAAAAGGGGAGAGGGACACTCAGCCCCTTCATCCCCTTAGCTTATCCCGTAGCAGCCTCGCTGCTTCATGTGGCTCTTCCGCTTTCATAATCTCTGACACAACTGCTATACCAGCAATGTCATGGTTCCGTATGATAGATACATTTTCTAGATTTATTCCGCCAATAGCAACAACAGGGATTGAAACAGCTCGAGTAATTTTCTCCAACAGGCCATCTTCAAGTACCTTCGCATTTTTCTTTGATTTTGTCGGAAAAACGGCTCCGACACCAATATAGTCAGCACCACCCTTTTCTGCAGCTAATGCTTCCTCCACCGTACCACAGGAGACCCCAACCAGCATCGAGGAAGGGACTATTTTTTTCACTTCATGAAGCGGCAAATCCTGCTGGCCAATGTGGATACCATCTGCCCTCACTGCAAGGGCAATATCCACACGGTCATTAATAAAGAGTGGTACTTGATATTTCTCAGTCAATGCCTTTAACTTAACTGCTTTCTCATAAAATACTCTGCCTGAACTCTTTTTTTCTCGTAGCTGAACCGTGGTCACCCCGCCTTGAATTGCCTCTTCCACAATCGATAAAAGCTCCTCAACGGGTACAGATTCTTCTGTTACTAAATAAAGCTGGTAATCGATTTTCAAGATAAACGAACTCCTTCCTCCCAACGTTCACCATCCATTAGAAAAATTTCATCCATCAACTTCACCCGGTAGGTACCAATTCCATCGTTATCCTTCAGCTTCTTTTTGGCAAGTTCACCAGCGAGACTCATCACTGACATGCCCGCAATCGCTGCTTGAAACCAATCATCAGTGACAGCGGCAAAACAAGCAATTAATGATGCTGTGGTACAGCCTGTTCCAGTGATTTTGGTCAGCCACACATCACCGTTTCGGATGCAAACCGTATTTGTCCCATCAGAAACAACATCCTGTTCACCACTGATAACGACAATCGCAGCAAGCTCCTTCGCTGCCTTCACAGCAAGTTCGGTTTTTGAAATGGCGACATCACCAGCATCCACACCTCGCGTTTGTGCTTTGCCGCCAATTAACGCATACACCTCAGAGGCGTTTCCTCTTACTATCGAGACGTTGACCTGTTCGATGAATTCTTTTGCCCGATTGGTGCGGAAGGGGGTAGCTCCTACACCAACAGGATCAAATACAATGGGAATACCTCTATTGTTCGCAGCTTTCCCTGCAACTAACATAGCCTCATACATTTCGTCGTCAATCGTACCAAAATTAATCACAAGAGCGTTAGCGAGCTGCACCATATTTACCACCTCCTGGGTACTTGTGGCCATCACAGGAGAGCCACCGATGGCAAGGGTCACATTGGCGCAATCATTAATCGTCACCGTATTGGTCAAATGGTGGATAAGCGGTTCCGTTTCTCGTACTTTCGCAAATAAATTCTTAATGGAAGCAGTAAGCATCTTGATCGCCCTTTCTAATATCGAGAATTTTCCAAATTAGCCTTTTGATACAGTTCATAAAAATGGTTGGTTGGTCCATGGCCGTGCCCGAGTGATAGACTGTGCAGAATCGCTATCGTAATATACTGTTTTGCTTGTTTCACAGCTTCAAGCATTGAAGCCCCTTTTGCTAGATTAGCAGCAATGGCAGAAGACAGGGTGCAGCCCGTGCCATGTGTATTTTTCGTGATAATGCGCTCGCCTTTGATCCAATGAAATTCTTCACCATCAAAAAATAAATCATGGGGAGGTCCATCAAAATGTCCCCCTTTAAGAAGTACCGTACGACAGCCTAGCGTCTTTATCGCTATACATGCTTCCTTCATATCTTCTTGTGTTAATATCCTTCTGCCTGTAAGCACTTCTGCTTCTGATATGTTTGGTGTGACAATCGATGCAATCGGAATGATTTGTTCCTTAAGGGCCTGAATCGCATCTTGCTCAAGCAGATGATGCCCACCTTTTGACACCATTACAGGATCAAGGACGACTAGCTCTGGTGAATATTTCTTCAGCGCTTCAGCAACTGTACGAACAATATCAGCGGAGGAAAGCATCCCGATTTTGACTGCATCGACAGGAAGGTCATCAAAAACCGCTTCTATTTGATCCCCGATAATAGCAGAATCAATATTTTGGACAGAGCGAACCTCCTGTGTATTTTGCGCAGTAACAGCTGTGATGGCCGACATGCCAAACACTCCGTTTGCGGCGAAGGCTTTTAAATCAGCTTGGATCCCAGCGCCGCCTCCTGAATCAGAGCCTGCGATTGTTAGTGCTGTTCTCATAAAGCATCCCTCCAATAGCATGATTGCGAATCATTATTTTTAAGAGACCGTATCCCATCAAGGCACCCGTGAAACTACTGATGGCAAAAGCTGGTACGAGACCAAATAGGGTGGCCTCCTGTCCTAATAAGAGCACAGCAATCGGATAAGTGGCCATTGCCCCAACAATCCCTGTCCCAAAAACCTCGCCAACTGCAGCAAGAGATAATTTTTTTGTTTTTTGATAGAGGAGAGCAGCAAGAAGTGCGCCAATCATGCTTCCTGGAAAAGCAAATAGGCTTCCTGTTCCCATCATATTGCGCAGTAAGGACGACACAAATGCTTGTGCTACGGCGTACCCCGGTCCAAGCAGAACCGCAGATAAGACGTTGGCAAAATGCTGAATCGGAAAAATTTTCGCAAAGCCGACGGGAATATAGATCATGCTGCTCGTAATGGTGGTGACTGCGGCGATCAGTGCAGTCAGCGTTAATTTATGCGTCTTGTTCATTCAAAGCATCCTCTCTGATTAATTTCTAGTAGTTTGCTATGATCTAGAGCAGACCAAATCTTCTCGGTCTTTTAAAAAAGAATTTACTATTCTAAAATATTGATAAAAGCCTGAGCAGGGTCGACTTTTTCTTTCATTACATTCGTTTCAAACAACCAATCGGCAACGTCCTGCCAAACCTTCTCTTCTTGATAGCCAAATGGGAGAGACTTATCTTCCATTAATGGCAGCAGGATATCTAGGCTTTCCTGTTCTACCTTTTTATCTAATGGGAAGTTTCCATTTTCATGATCCAGCAATCGCTCTTCCGATCTTGCAGGATCCTGCTTAACATCTGCTTGTGCCTTTGATAGTGCCCTCCAGAATTTCTTAATTGACGACTCTTTTTTCTTAAGCGTTTCCTCACCAGTCACAAGAATAAGCTCGTAATTATCTGGAACTCCGAACTCGGTAAGAGGGAAGATGTCGACATTGTACCCTTCCTTATTTAAAAGGACGAGTTCGTGGTTAATATAAGCCCCGACGATCGCATCGACATTGTTAGTCGCAAGTGCTGGCATTAGATCCCAGCCGACATCGGTGAGTTTCACATTTTTTTCCTTACCTCCGTCTGCATTGACCATTGTTTTCACTACGGCCTCACTGACACTTGCAGATGGGTAGCCGACATTTTTTCCTTCTAAATCCTTCGGTGATTGAATGCCGAGCTCCTTTTTGTACATAATTCCGTCTAATGAATGCCGAACGAGTGCTGCAACCGAAACGACGGGGATTCCCTCAGAACGAGATAGCAGGAGCTGTGTTTGATAGCTTATCGCCAAGTCAACTTTTCCAGTGGCAGCAAGCTTTAAAGGATCATTAGTGTCGGCCGGCATTTCGATATTGACATCTAGACCTTCTTCAGCAAAATAACCCTTCTCCTGTGCCACATAAATCGCTGAATGGACAGCATTTGGATACCAATCTAGCATAATGCTCATCTTTTCTAGTTTGGTTTCGTTATCCTTTGAACAGCCACTTACGAAACCGACAATGAGCAACAGCAAAAACCATTTAAAACTTTTATTCATTTTCTTCAACTCCAGATTGATTTATTATTGAACTTCCGTTTTTCCAGCTTAGAACCTTTCTTTCTATCATGGTCGCAACACCAAAAAGGATTAGACCGATGATGGTCAATAGCACAATTGCGGCAAAGACCCCATCAGCATTCAGGTCACCCGACATGCGACGGCTATAAAATCCAAGACCTTCACTTGCGCCAAGCCATTCACCAATCGTTGCCCCCACAAGTGCATAGACCATTCCTATCTTCAGTCCAGAAAACAAGGAGGGAAGCGCCATTGGGATATGTAGCTTCATAAAGATTTGCTTGTTATTGGCCCCCATGGATCGCAGTAGTTCGATATAACCCTTATCACAAGCTCTTAAACCATCAAAGGAAGATACGACAATTGGGAAAAAAGACATCAGAATCGTCACTGCCACTTTGCTCCACAGAGAATACCCAAACCAAAGAACGAAAATAGGTGATAGGGCAATAATCGGAATCATCTGGGACATGAGGACGAAGGGATAGATCATTTTTTCAATCGTCTTTGAAAAGAACATTCCAACTGCAAGTGCAATTCCAGCAATGGCAGCAAGTGTGAAGCCAATAGTAAATTCGAGCATAGTTGCCCATAAATGATCAAATAGGAGGAT
>DLCS01000249.1:0-1350 GCA_002480735.1 Bacillaceae bacterium UBA7792
GAATTGTCATTTTACTAGCATGTATGTTTTTTGATTATCGGAAATTTTTAAAATTTGGTTACGGGTTTTATGGAATCGGCATTATTTTTTTGCTGGTGCTGAATTTCTCTCCCTTTTCCTTGATGATCAATGGAAGGCCATTTCTACATATTGCCACCTTTACCATTGAAGCTTCGTCCACATTGCCGATATTTTTGCTGGCTTGGGCAGGCATCCTAAGCAAAATTCGGAGAGACATATGGTTAAAAATTGGCCTTGAGGTACCTGGTACCGAAAAGAGTGTAAGGGTGAACCTGTCCCATAGCTGGTGGAAGCTTGTGTTGTTGTATGTTCTCTCCGTGCTACTACTTTTGCCCGCAGCGAATCTCTTCCTTGTTTTACTTTATACCGTACTAATCGTGGTGATGACTTGGTTTAGCCCGCTGCAAAAAAGGGAAAAATATCTTTTTACGGGGATGATTGGTTCTTTGGCAGTGGTAAGTGCAGTATTTACAGCCATGAAAAAACCATATATGTTAGTGCGGTTTAAGGCCTTTCTTAATCCAGATGAATACACCCATACCTATGGTTATTTAGTAACAAAGGCGAAGGAATATATGGGAAATGCGGGCTGGTTTGGTCAGGCATTGCCGAAGGAAGGGTTTAAGATTTCGGAAGCACATACCGATTTTATTTTCGTAACGACTACCTATGGATTTGGCTGGCTTTTAGCAGGTATCCTTGTACTGCTTCTTGTCGGTTTAAGTGTTCGCATGATTCTTAACCTTAAATCATTTCACGATCCATATGGAAAGCTTCTAAGCGTGGGAGCTGTGACCCTGTATACCCTTTCATTTAGCTGGAGCATTCTTATGTCGATAGGCGTTTTACCCTTCGTTGGTGTCTCACTGCCATTCTTTAGCTACGGTTTAATGCCCACTGTACTACATTCCTTTTTAATCGGAATGGTGCTAAGTGTATATCGCCGAAAGGATTTGATTTCACTGATTAATTAAGGGAGGCTCTGATTCCTCCCTTTTGCCTCCCTAATCCACGATAATGTTCGCAATCATTGGCCCGCTGCTTCCTTTGTCAGGATGTGACATGCAAACAAGCCTGTAGATGCCTTCTTCTTTAAATTGAAGCTCCACGGCCGTTTCCTCTCCCTTTTTAACCGTTCCCTTAATGTCTGTTCCTTCAATGATGAATGGATGCTCCTGGCCATTAACCCCGTAAATCCTTAAAAGAACCTTTTCATCCTTTTCAACATAGATGGTACCAGGGTCCCAGCGATAGGCCTCGATTTCTTTGCCGTCCTTTGTTGTTGTCTTAAATTCAGCCGTAACAATCGAAATCTCTCTCATTTTATCG
>DLCS01000249.1:1417-3084 GCA_002480735.1 Bacillaceae bacterium UBA7792
TCAATAACCAGATGGAGCTTGCGACAATCGTGAGAACAATGAAGGAAAAGAAGATAAGAGAGTTTTTCTTTAATACAATAAATTGCATCGTGATACACCCCCAATAGTTGTCCACTACCACTATATGCTTGTCAGTAGAGGAAACTTGTCTATAAATAAAAAAAAGACTAAAGAAATTGCTCTTTAGTCTTGGGATATGTTCGAAACTTATTGTAGGTTCTGGGCAACTTTTTCGCAAACCTCATCAGCAGTCAGGCCATTTGCCTCAATGACTGGACCTTGAATAACGGTGTCCTGCATCCCCATCACATTGGAATCCAAACCAGTAATGACACACATGTCGCACCCATTTGCATCTGCTTCTTTGCTTAAATTGACAACATCATAGCCTTTCTCACGAAGAGCCTGCTGAACATTCTGAAGGGAATATTCAACTCCAATTTTCGCCATCTATCCACACCTCCTCCAATTGTAGAATGTGTAAAATATGAAATATTATTCTGCATAAAAGGGTGGGGATTTTGAGAAAGTAAGCATGGAGGTGGATGAAGATGTCAAAGCGAAAAAAAGACCCATCAACGATCGGTTTAAGCGCTCCAGAGGTGGAAGGGCAAGGGACCACCAATATGGAGCTAGATGGTAAGAGAAAATCATCAGCACGGAAGAAAAAGAAGAATATGGTACGGAATTTGCGTATCGCAAATATATGAGATTTAACGTAAATAAATTGAAATTAACGCAAATATATTAGAATTCTCGCAAAAAAGTAGAGAAAAAGAGGGTCCAACTCGTGCGGACCCTCTCCATTTCTTAAGCATACATACTCGCAACCTGCTTTTGCAGCTCTTCATTCTCTAAATATTCATCGTAGGTCATTTGTTTGTCCACTAATCCACTAGGTGTTAGCTCCAAAATACGATTCGCAATCGTTTGAATGAACTGATGGTCGTGGGAAGCAAAAATTAATGAGCCTTTATAGTTGATCAAGCCGTTATTTAGCGCTGTGATCGATTCCAAATCTAAATGGTTCGTTGGTTCATCAAGAAGAAGCACATTCGCACCGCTCAGCATCATTTTCGACAGCATGCAGCGGACCTTTTCTCCCCCTGAAAGCACACTTGCTTTTTTGAGAACCTCTTCCCCAGAGAATAGCATTCTTCCTAAGAAGCCGCGAAGGAAGCTCTCACTTTGGTCGTTCGGCGAGAACTGGCGGAGCCAATCGACAAGATTTAATTCGCTATTCTCAAAATAAGCGGAGTTATCCTTTGGAAAATACGCCTGAGACGTTGTTACTCCCCATTTGAACGTACCGCTATCCGGCTCCATTTCGCCCATCAAAATCTTAAATAAGGTTGTTTTGGCAAGTTCATCCTTACCTACTAAAGCGATTTTATCGTCCTTGTTCATGACAAAGCTGATATTATCCAGTACTTTTACCCCATCAATCGTTTTGGTTAATCCCTCTACACGCAGGAGATCATTCCCGATTTCACGCTCTGGTGTAAAGGCTACATAAGGGTATTTACGAGAGGATGGACGAATATCATCTAACTGAATTTTGTCGAGCAATTTTTTACGAGAGGTTGCTTGCTTCGATTTAGATGCATTGGCACTAAATCGAGCAATAAATGCCTGTAGTTCTTTAATTTTCTCTTCTTTTTTCTTAT
>DLCS01000286.1:0-959 GCA_002480735.1 Bacillaceae bacterium UBA7792
GCGATGGTTTTTGATATCGCAGGTGGTGGAGACGGTAAGCGAGATGTCGTAGCAGTCGTTGAAAAGTTGAAATTAATTGAAAAAGGTGAAAGCCCCGTACAAGCCCAAGCCCAAACAGAGGTCGCTGCAACTACAACAAGCTCAAATGTTTCAGCAGTAAAGAGTGAATACGATGAGTTTGAATATACGGTTCTCCAGCAATCTAGGGAACAGGGCTTTGATGCTTATGAAATAACAGTCGCCCTAAGGGAGGATTGTTTATTAAAAGCAGCAAGGGTTTATATGGTTTTTGAAGTATTGGAGAAAACCGGGGAAGTCATTAAATCAACACCTCCTGCCGAACAGCTAGAAGAGGAACAATTTGACCAAGAATTTACCGTTTCCTTAGTGTCAAAAGAGCCGCTTGAAGACATTAAGAAAAAGGTCATGAAGGTATCCGAAGTTGAGAGAGTCGATATACAACCGATTTCCCTCGAGTCCATCCGTCATAACAATAATTCGATCGTTACGGAAAGGGTTGAAGAGGGGAGTCAAAAGGTAGAAGAGAACAACGATTCAATCACACAGCCGGCTGCTAATCAAAAGAAGGCAAGCAATGGGACGAAACAACCAGGCAATAAAACGATTCGGGTCAACATTGAAAGGCTTGACATTCTCTTAAATTTATTTGAGGAGCTTGTCATTGATCGTGGCCGTTTAGAGCAAATTTCCAATGATCTCAAGAATCAAGAGCTTCATGAAACGGTAGAAAGAATGTCACGGTGTACGGGTGAGCTGCAGAATATTATTTTAAATATGAGAATGGTCCCTGTCGAGACGGTGTTTAATCGCTTTCCAAGAATGGTGCGCCAATTAGCTCGTGATTTAGGCAAAAAGGTAAACCTGGAAATTATCGGAGCGGAGACGGAATTAGACCGTACGGTTATTGACGAAATTGGAGATCCGCTCGTTCATTTAAT
>DLCS01000286.1:1122-5682 GCA_002480735.1 Bacillaceae bacterium UBA7792
GATCCGCTCGTTCATTTAATTAGAAACGCCCTTGATCACGGATTAGAGACTCCTGATGTGAGGAAAGCAAAAGGAAAGAATGAAGAAGGTACAGTTGTTCTTAAAGCGTACCATAGTGGAAACCATGTTTTCATTGAAATTGAGGACGACGGGGCTGGAATTAACCGGGATAAGGTTCTCCAAAAAGCGCTTAAGAATGGAATTGTGAATGAACAGACTGCTGCTACGATGACGGATAAAGAGGTATTTGAATTAATTCTTGCTTCTGGCTTCTCCACTGCAGATGTCATCTCGGATGTATCTGGTCGTGGAGTGGGTCTTGATGTCGTTAAAAACACGATTCAGTCATTGGGTGGCTCGATTTCCATCGATTCCAAAGAAGGAAAAGGCTCTATTTTTTCCATTCAATTACCACTTACATTATCGATTATTTCTGTCATGCTCGTTGAGATTCAAAAGGAAAAATATGCGGTACCGCTTTCATCAATTATTGAAACAGCCATTGTGAAAAGGGATGAGATCTTAAACGCTCATAACCAGAGGGTCATTGATTTTCGTGGGAAGGTAGTTCCTCTATTATTCCTGAAGGATATTTTCCAAGTTCCTTGCTATGAGGAAGAGGATGAATTCTATTCCGTTGTTATCGTAAGAAAGGGAGACAAAATGGCAGGGTTAGTCGTTGATTCCTTCATTGGTCAGCAAGAGGTTGTCCTGAAATCTCTAGGAAACTACTTAACTAACGTTTTTGCTATTTCCGGTGCAACCATTCTTGGAGATGGTCAAGTAGCATTAATCGTTGATTGTAATGCCTTGATCAAATAGATGTTTGAAAGTCAAGACCAGGGGAATGGTCGGAATAGAGAGCATTCCCACAAATTTTGCGAATATAGTCTTGGACTAAAAGGAGGCTGACAAAATGACAGAAACGACAGAGACTCTAAAGGATGAAATCAAGTTAATTGTTTTTCAGCTCAAGGAAAAAGAGTATGCAATTCCTGTTAGTCAGGTCAATGCCATTGAAAAAATTGAACATATTACAAGAGTTCCGGGAGTGAAAAATTATATTAAGGGGGTTATTAACCTTAGAGGTGTAGTAACTCCAGTGATAGATTTGAGACTCCGCTTCGATATTGAACAAGAGGAATATTCGAACAGTACTCGTGTGATTATTGTGGCTTTGGAGGATATGGAAGTGGGACTAATTGTAGATGCCGCAAATGATGTCATTGATGTGAAGGTCGATTCCATTGAACCCCAACCTGAGATAGTAGGCGTAGCTGAGGCTGAGTACATAAGTGGAGTCGCCAAAATTGAGAAACGCTTGCTGATTCTATTAGATCTTGAAAAAGTACTAACTACAGACGAAGTTAGAGTAAATCTCGGAAATGAAGGATAATCGATATGGCTTTTCTTGATAAGTTTACTAATGTCCACCTTGATGTTCTTAAAGAAATTGGGAATATTGGTGCTGGCCATGCAGCTACTGCACTCTCTACTCTATTAGATAAGAAAATAGATATGAGAGTTCCAAAAGTTCGCATCGTATCTTTTGATGAAATGATGGACATGGCCGGTGGGCCCGAAAATATTGTGGCAAGTGTTTTTCTAAGAATTGAGGGTGACGCACCAGGAAGCATGTTCTTTGTATTATCAATTGAACAAGCACATATGTTTATTAGGCAGATGCTTGGTGATGTACAATTTTCCTTTGAAAAGCCACCCTACAATGAACTAGCGATATCAGCATTACAAGAATTAGGAAATATTCTCTCGGGATCGTATTTATCATCCCTCTCTGACTTTACAAATCTTGACCTGTACCCTTCCGTTCCTGCTTTAAGCATAGATATGGTTGGTGCCATCATAAGCTTTGGGTTAATCGAGCTGTCTCAGGTAAGTGATTATGCGATCGTGATTGATACTGCCCTTGATGATGATAACTTATCGGCTTCAGAAAGCATTACTGGACATTTCTTTTTATTGCCGGACCCAGACTCCTTTGAGATTATTTTTCGAGCTTTAGGAGTACATTCTAATGAGTGAAAGTATTCAAGTGGTGAAGGTCGGGATTGCTGATATGAATATTGTCAGAAGCCCTCATCATATAAGAACCTCTGGCTTAGGCTCATGCGTTGGTGTAGTCGTCTATGATCAGGGAAAGGAGCTTGCTGGGTTAGCTCATGTCATGTTGCCTGATTCATCATTAGCAAAGGGAAGCACCATAAATATCGCTAAGTATGCGGATACAGCGGTAAAGGAGCTAGTGAATTGCCTCATCAAAAACGGAGCCCGTTCCTATTCCTTAAAGGCAAAAATTGCTGGTGGCGCTCAAATGTTTCAATATACCAGTTCGAATGACATGATGCGAATCGGCCCTCGTAATGTAGAGGCGGTCAAAAAAGAACTATCATTATTACGAATCGCGATTGTTGGTGAAGATGTTGGGGGAAACAGCGGCAGGACGATTGAGTTCGACCCGAAAACCTGTTTGCTTAATATACGTACTGTTAACAAAGGTGTTTTTGATTTATAGAATAACTTTTTCCAACACAAATCAGTCCTGTTTTTCGGGGCTGATTTTCTGTTAGGTGGCGACCTTTCAAATAGTGGTTTGGTATGATTTCTGCGACTTTCGACACTGCCCTTGTTGGTCCCAATGTCGATCATCTCGCCTTGATAAAAGGAAATTTCGAGATTTCAGGACCCAAATTTAGTCAATTATAACGAATTCGTGAATTCCCTAATAATGGTTTTGAACAATTTACGAACAATATCTAATATGATAGTCTTCAATTTGCTATAATAGGAGCATAAGAAAATTGTCGATTCTTGTGGAGGTAACAATGGGACATGTATTAACCACTGAGGAACAATTGATTTGGGAAAAATGGATATCGGAACGCGACTCAGATGCTGGGAACCTTTTAGTTAAAAAATACATGCCTTTAGTTAGCTATCATGTTCAAAGGGTAGCAGTTGGTCTTCCAAAAAACGTTTCCAGAGATGATATTCATAGTCTTGGGCTGATGGGATTATATGATGCGATTGAAAAATTTGACCCTGCCAGAGATTTGAAATTTGATACATACGCTTCTTTTAGAATTCGTGGAGCTATCATAGATGGACTGAGAAAAGAGGACTGGCTCTCAAGGGGAACAAGGGAAAAAGCCAAAAGGATCGAAGCGACAATCGGAATGCTCGAACAAAAACATATGAGAAATATTACGGCGAAGGATGTTGCCAAAGAACTTAATATGTCAGAGGAAGAAGTTCAAACAACCATGAACGAGCAGTTTTTTTCTAGCATTCTCTCTATCGATGAACATCCCCATGATTCGGATGACAAGGATGGTCAACCTTTCGCCATTAAAGATCATAAGGCGGAAATTCCTGAGGAAAAAATCGTAAAAGATGAGCTTATTAAAGAAATGGCCGAAATGATTTCTCATTTAAACGAAAAAGAACAACTAGTATTGAGTTTGTTTTATCATGAAGAGCTTACGCTAACAGAAATTGGACAGGTAATGGACTTATCTACATCGAGAATTTCTCAAATTCATTCAAAAGCTATTTTTAAGCTAAGACAATCCTTAAGCAAGATGATTTAATTTGAGCCTACTGGTTGCAAATTTAAGCATAGGGAGAGGAAAAAAGATGGAGATGCCCTTTCGAGTCAAGATCTCTAGAGATCAATTAACCGCAGAAATAGAGTTAATAGGAGAGTTTGACGATAATATTACTGTTTCAGTAAAAAGCTTAGAAGCGTTTTTAAAAGAAAAAAACATCCATTTCGGAATCGATGAGACGAAGCTCTTTGAAGTGGCAGCCAGCCCAAAAAGCTTCGAATATCCACTTGTGATTGCCAAGGGAATCCCACCAAGGCACGGTGAGGATGCTTATTTGGTTGTTGAATATCAAAAGGAAGAAACAAAGAAAAAGGAAAAGGTAAACTTCAGAAACATCCTTGATATTCCTTCTGTAAAGAATGGAGAGGTGATTGCACGCTGTGTTCCACAAACGGTAGGGGAGAGCGGTAGAGGGGTTTCTGGTCGTTTACTGCCAGCTCGTGATGGCAAACCGTTATTGATACGAGCAGGAAAAAATGTTGTGAAGGATGGGGATCAGTTCATTTCTATTATAGATGGGCAGGTTAGTATTACCAATAAATCGATTGCTGTTAATCCTGTTTTTGAAGTAAAGGGGGACCTTGATTTAAAGACAGGGAATGTTAACTTTATTGGAAATGTTGTGATTCGCGGCAATGTCCCAACAGGCTATGAAGTGATAGCTGGAGGAGATATTAAGATTTATGGACTGGTTGAGGGTGCACAGCTACTAGCGAAGGGAAATATTGTCATCAGTGGTGGAATCACAGGGGGAAATCGTGGGAAAATTGTTGCGAACGGGAGTATACAGGCGAGTTTTTTAAATCAGGCCGACTTAAGAGCAGGTCAGGATGTGATCATTCATTCTTCCTCCCTACATAGTAAAATAGAGGCAGGGGGATCGATTCGGTGTCAAAATGGTACGATTATTGGTGGGATTCTTAAAGCAGGAAAA
>DLCS01000048.1 GCA_002480735.1 Bacillaceae bacterium UBA7792
GCAGCTTCCCCATCCTCCAATGCAGCCATCCTTTCCTCTAGCACCTTCACAGTGGGATTTCCGAGGCGGGAATAAATAAATCCTTCCTCCTCCCCGGAAAATCTCTTTTCTCCACGTTCTGCAGTTGCAAAGGTAAAGGTCGAAGTTTGGAAAATAGGTGGATTTAAGCTGTCTTGAAATTGATTAGAATCATAGCCTTTGTGAATAACTTCTGTTTCGAATTGGTAGCTTTTATTTTTCCCCATGATAACCTCCTGTGTGAAATCGCTTACATCCATTTTCATATTTAGCATATGATAAATACTTACAAATGGAAAGGAAAAAATAAATAAGCACCCTGCCGAAGCGAGTGCTTATTCATTCATATCCATATTCTCTTGAACGACGACTTTATTTTTCCCTGTTTCTTTTGCAATATAGAGAGCATTATCAGCTCGTTTGAACAGTTTGGTGAAGGTATCGTTTGAATATTCCTTGCGCCAAAAAGAAACACCACAGGAAATCGTTACACTTGGATTGGTTTGCTCTCTAACTTTTTTCACTAATCTTTCTGCAATAATCAAAGCTACATCGGATTGGATTTTTGGCAAATAAATGGCCAGTTCCTCTCCTCCCCAGCGGGCGGCCACATCCGTATCGCGAATGTTATCCATCAAAATGGAAGCTACCTGAACCAGCACTTCATCTCCAACCTGGTGTCCATACGTATCATTGATTTTCTTGAAATCATCAATATCAATTAAAATATAGGCGCCATAGGCGTCCTCTTTCATCGATTGATGGATTTTTTCATTTAAATAGTTACGGGAATGTAATTTCGTTAGCTGATCCGTGATCACCAATCTCTCTAATTCTTCCCTTAGCATCGAGTTCGTAAAGGCTAATGTCGAGTGATGAATAAGTGCCTGCAAGAGCTTGAACGTCTCAAAGGTAAACCGATATGGATTATGATGCAACACGACCACAAAGCCAATAATTAGACCTGTTTGAACCATTGGCACAGCCATCAAGGAGCGGAACCTTATTGGTTCATAATCAATCGTTAAGTCTCCGATAAAGATCGAATCCCGTTCTCGCTTTATACTCTCTACAATAAAATGAAGATAATGCTCAGATTCATCGGCAAAAAAGAATTCCGTACTTCCTTTTATCACCTTTAATTGTTCAAAGTCTTCAGATACAAGAACAAACCCGATTTCCTCTGCACCAAAGGACTCCTTAATTTGTCCAGCCATAAAATTGATCGATTCAGTCAGCCTTAGATTGGAGTTTAAACGATGAGAGGTTTCATTAATCAATTGCAGATCTGTAATCAATCTTCTCGATTGTTGGTATAATTGAGCATTTTCCAAAGCGGAGCCAGCTGTATTGGCCAGAAGAGTGATAAACTCTACTTCATTTTTTGGAAAGGTCATCGTATTAGGAGCAATGACCTGAAGTACTCCATAGACCCCTTGCTTACCCTTAAGCGGTGCATATAGAATTGAACGCTTCTCTAAAAGGGAATCCTCAAGCTGAATTGTTCCTGTTACGTACGCCTGCATCGCCGTAATGTTCTCGCTATCATACTCCAAGTCCTTGATAGGGAGGTCACCATGGCTATTATTATCCTGAGAAAGCATCAAATAATAGGTAAAGGATGGATATACTTCCTTTAACGTGTAAATAATCTCTCCTA
Source organism: Bacillaceae bacterium UBA7792 (assembly GCA_002480735.1). GTDB lineage: Bacteria > Bacillota > Bacilli > Bacillales > Cytobacillaceae > Robertmurraya > Robertmurraya andreesenii. Next base: position 1,679 of record DLCS01000048.1, read on the forward strand.
AAACCGCATCCATGTCCATGGAGGAGTGAAACTTTTCGGTGACTCGGAATAGCTGCTTGTACCTCTTTTCCTCAAAAACAACATTACATATCACCTGTGCTTTATGAAGAAAATTGGAGCACTCCTTCGCAACCTCCACAATTAAATCATCGGGACAAGGACAATCCGTTATCCCTTTAATGGCAAGATATCCATGGGATTGTTCTCCCCTTCTTAATTGTAAGACTAAATCATAATTCTCTAACCCCGCTAAAGAAATGGGCTTGTGTAAAACACATACTTTTGAAAAAATACTTCTAATTTCTTCGCATAAAATAGGACTAATTTCAATATCAAATTTCAATTTTTCGTTTGTGGAGGCCTCCACAAACCATTCATGCTTCCATTCATTGCAGTTAAATAATGTAACTTCATCAGCTCGAATAAAGCCCTTCACGATAAAAAGCATTTCCTGAAGAAACTGTTCATAGCTTAACAAGCCACTATCCGTATCTATTAAATCAAAAAAACGGCTTTTTAGATTTATGATTAATTGTTTTTCTAGCACTTTCATTCCTACCATCACCTACATCACGTCTTTACCAACGGATCAACAAATATTATTATAAAGTAATTATTTGGATATTCTTGTTAAACTTTTGTCTATTTCGTATCAATTGTCGAAATCTTCACTCCATGATTCGTCAAAATCAACCATAGTCTCTGATCGATAGATAAAGGTAAAACTTGTCGAACGATTTCATTGACTTCTACCTTCACCCTTTCCCCATCCCCTAGAACTATCCATTTTCCATCCTCAGTCTGTACCTCGGTATAGGGAATTGGCTTTGTTGAACTTTTATATTCAAGGCTTCTCTTCTTCGGCTGTAAATCTTGATCAAAATAATGCCATTTGCCTGATATTTTTACCCAGACCCCTTCGTCCCGATCCTTTTCCAAATCGGTGACTGCCTGCTTAATTTCCACGGCATGAAGTGTCTTGAATCGATAATCATGATTCCTTTCAATCTCATATTGTGCTAGAATATGTTTTGGCTCCCGAAAATCGTACATGATCACAACCGGGTTATCCTTTTCCAAGCTTCTTTCTATCACGATCACTAAAGGTACAGGATCATCTCGTTTTGCTTGATCGATTCCATTATATTTATAAAAAAGGGCTCCTATCGTAATACTAACAAACACCGCGACTAAGAAATATCGCAGCCTCTTTTCTCTTTTGGTTTCCATACATAACCACTCATTTTTCATACTTCATTTTTTAATTATATCATATGTTCCAAATAGACTTCACTAATATTTTTGAATCCACCCTTGACTTTTAACAAGAATTGTAGTTATAATATTCTTTGTGTAAAATATCGCAGCCTATGAGAACACCTTTATGTCTTCATTTTGTTCCTCAATTAGATGCGTCTCTGAAGCTGGCTAGCTTCAGGAGCCATCGGCTCGAGGTCATAAGCCAATCCGTCAAGAAGGTTAAAGAACAACCTTCATGCCGGCTCGTCTTATGCTTGTCGCCGATAAACAGGCTCCTTCCGCATTTCTGATGACGGGGTATTGCGTAACCCGCTGCTGCAGGGCGAAGATACATGAAAACAAAATGTGCATAATTGCTGTTATCGTCTGTTTTTATTTTACCAAAATAAAAACACAAGGAGGAGTCAATCAATGGCTCGTTATACAGGTCCAAGCTGGAAATTATCTCGCCGTCTTGGTATTTCCCTAAGCGGTACAGGTAAAGAATTAGAAAAGCGTCCTTACGCTCCTGGACAACATGGTCCAAACCAACGCAAGAAATTATCAGAATACGGTTTACAATTACAAGAGAAGCAAAAGCTTCGTCATATGTATGGTGTAAATGAGCGCCAATTCCGTAACCTATTCGATAAAGCTGGCAAAATGGCTGGTGTACACGGTGAAAACTTCATGATTCTTCTTGAATCTCGCCTTGACAACCTTGTTTACCGTCTTGGCTTAGCTCGTACACGTCGTCAAGCTCGTCAGCTAGTTAACCATGGTCACATCCTTGTTGATGGCAAGCGTGTAGATATTCCTTCATACCGCGTAGCACCTGGTCAAACAATCGGTGTTCGTGAAAAATCACGCAACCTTGACATCATCAAAGAAGCAATCGAAGTAAACAACTTCGTACCTGACTATTTAACATTTGATGCAGACAAACTAGAAGGTACATTCACCCGCCTTCCAGAACGTTCTGAGCTTCCTGCAGAAGTTAACGAAGCGTTTATCGTTGAGTTCTACTCACGTTAATTCAGTCGCTTCCTAAATAGCGATAAAGAAAACCCTAGAAACCTTGATTTATCAGTGGTTCTGGGGTTTTTTATTTTTTGTGCCTTCTTGAATAATGTCCCCTGTCTCCCCCATTTTGTTAGCCTAAACACGGAATCAATCCAAAACATTTTACCTTTTTAACAGAGATGTTCCATATTTACCATCCACTAAATTATAGATATATGACAATAATGTGAATAATATCACATACTCAGATAAAATGTGATCAACTTCACAATAATTAATCCTATTCCCATTTACAATATTGCTATAAAGATTAACATAAGAACCTACTAACAACAGGGAGAGACTGCAAATGAAGAAATTAGTCATGATCGGTAATGGAATGGCGGGAGTCAGAACCATTGAAGAAATTCTTAAACTGGCACCGGAACAATTTGAGATTACTATTTTTGGGCAAGAGCCCTATCCAAACTATAATCGCATTAAATTATCTAATATTCTACAGGGCGACACAAACTTTGAAGAAATCATTATCAATCCACTCGATTGGTATAAGGAAAATAATATTCAATTATTTTCTGGTGAAGCCGTTGTAAATATTGATGTGGAAGCAAAGCGTGTTATGAGCAGCAAAGGCCGTGAAGTCGAGTATGATGAATTAATTATCGCAACAGGCTCCAATTCATTCATTCTACCAATTCCAGGTGCAGACAAAATGGGTGTGACTGGTTTTCGTGATATCCATGATTGTGAAGTAATGATCAAAGATGCGAAGAATTATAAAAAAGTGGTCGTCATTGGTGGCGGTCTCCTCGGTCTAGAGGCAGCTAGAGGGTTGCTTAACCTTGGAATGAAGGTGGATGTTGTCCATCTGATGCCACATCTAATGGAGCGCCAGCTTGATCCGATTGCGTCATCCATGCTCAAAGCTGAGCTTGAAGCACAAGGCATGAACTTTTTGATGGAAAAAGAAACAGCTGAAATCTTAGGAAATGAGCGTGTTACTGGACTTCGCTTTAAGGACGGTTCTGAGATTGAAGCAGATATGGTTGTGATGGCAGTCGGCATTAAGGCCAATACGGAGGTTGCGAAGAACTCCACCATTGATGTTAATCGTGGGATTGTCGTGAACGACTATATGGAAACGAGTGTACCGCATGTTTATGCAGTCGGAGAATGTGCTGAGCACAGGGGAACTGTATATGGGCTTGTGGCACCATTATATGAACAAGGAAAAGTGCTAGCCAACCGTATTTGTGGCTTGAGCGCAGAGGCGTATGGAGGTTCTATTACCGGAACTCAATTAAAGGTGGCAGGTGTCGATTTATACTCAGCTGGAGAAATTACCGATGATGACCAAACGAAATCCATTATGATCTATAACGATTTCGAAGGGATTTATAAACGAGTGCTTACAAAAAATAACGTGATTGTCGGAATTGTCCTTTATGGGGATACAACGGACAGCACAAGACTTTTCCGTATGCTTACGAAAAAAGAAGATATCAGTGGAGTTTCCATTTTTCATACAAATACCAATGACGCTGCTGCCGATGATATTGCCGAAATGCCAAATGATGAACTCATTTGCGGCTGTAATGGTGTCACAAAAGGAGCGATTGTCGAAGCGATCAAAACACAAGGGCTCACAACACTCGATCAGGTCAGCCATTGCACGAATGCGGGACGCTCATGCGGCCGTTGTAAACCAATGGTCTCAAGCATCCTTGCCCATACACTAGGGGATCAATTTGATGCGGCGGCTGCACAAAAGACAAGCATTTGTGGTTGTACGACCATCAGCCGTGAAGAATTAGTAGAGGAAATTAAGACGAAGGGCTTATCAAGCGTCAAAGAAGTGATGAATGTCTTGGAATGGAACAATGAGGAAGGCTGTACGAAATGCCGCCCTGCCATCAACTACTACCTCGGTATGGTTCACATGGATGAGTACAAGGATGACCGTGATTCCCGTCTCGTCAATGAAAAAATGCATGCCAATATTCAAAAGGATGGTACTTACTCCGTTGTCCCAAGAATGTATGGCGGGGTAACAACAGCAGCAGATTTGAAAAAAATCGCTGAAGTAGCAGAAAAGTATAATGTGCCGTTAGTTAAATTAACAGGCGGCCAGCGGATCGGTCTGTTTGGAGTGAAAAAAGAAGATCTGCCAAGCATGTGGGAAGACCTTGATATGCCATCTGGCTATGCTTACGGAAAAACACTTCGTACCGTTAAGACTTGCGTCGGCGCACAGTTCTGCCGCTATGGTACACAGGATTCCATGGCTCTTGGCATCGAGCTCGAAAAAAAGTTTGAACGTCTCGATACTCCGCATAAAGTCAAAATGGGCGTGTCAGCTTGCCCAAGAAACTGTTCTGAAGCTGGGATTAAAGACATTGGCTTCGTCGGAATTGATGGTGGCTGGGAGATCTATGTTGCTGGTAACGGCGGTGTGGACCTGCGTCCTGGAGATCTACTTTGCACGGTGAAAACAGAGGAAGAAGTCATGGAAATGACAGGTGCTTATCTCCAATATTACCGGGAAACAGCGAACTATTTAGAACGCACTTCCAAATGGGTCGAAAGGATGGGCTTAGACCATGTGAGGGAAGTATTAGCAGATGAAGAAACGCGAAAAGCCCTAAATGAGCGAATGGACAAAACATTGAATAGATACATCGAGCCATGGAATGAAGCAATTAAGAAAGAGGATATTCAAGACAAATATTATACCAAGCAAACAATTAAGGTAGGAGAGTGAATCCAAATGGTTAAGACAGTCACACGTATTCCGGTGGCAAACTATTCGAAACTACAGGCTCAGACAGGCTATTCTATTAAAATAGATCAAACTGAAATTGCTCTCTTTAAGGTGACAAGCGGCGAGGTTTTTGCACTGGAGAACCGCAGCCCGCATCCGAAGGGCGGAGTGCTTTCAGAAGGACTTGTTAGCGGTAAGTATGTCTACTGCCCGGTTTATGATTGGAAAATCTCACTCGAAAATGGGATGGTTCAGGCGCCGGACGAGGGTCAGGTTCAGACATTTACAGTAGAAAAAGAAGGAGATATTATTTTTCTCATCATATAACATCGAGACAACATGGCAACAAGAAAGGATGGCTGCAACATGAAAACAGGAAAGGTAGTTTTAGTAGGAGCAGGACCCGGAGACCCAGGGCTTATAACAGTAAAGGGATTGAATGCAATTAAGCAAGCGGACGTCATTTTATATGATCGGCTTGCTAATCCAAAGCTATTAGAATTTGCTGAGCCCGATTGTGAATTTATATACTGTGGTAAATTACCGGAACGCCACACTTTACGCCAAGAGAAGATTAATGAACTACTAGTTGAAAAGGCACTAGAGGGAAAAACAGTCATTCGCTTAAAAGGTGGAGATCCAGGTGTATTTGGCCGCGTTGGCGAAGAAGCAGCAGCCCTTGCTCACTACAAAATACCATTCGAAATCGTCCCCGGTATTTCTTCGGGGATTGCAGCCCCTCTTTATGCAGGAATCCCTGTGACCCACCGGGAGCATGCTGAGTCGTTTGCCGTTGTGACCGCCCATGACAAATCTGAAAATGGGAAACCGTTACTCGATTGGGAAGGGCTTGCCCGAGGTGTGGACACAATTGCCTTTTACATGGGTGTTGGTAATTTACCTTATATCTGTGAAAATCTAATCCATCACGGAAAATCAGCTTCGACACCCGTAATTTTGATCCATTGGGGGACATTTGGACGCCAAAAAACATTGCAGGGAACACTCGCTAATATTGCGGAAAGAGCTATAGCGGAGAAGTTTAGTAACCCTTCGATCATTCTTGTTGGCGACGTCATTTCGCTGCGGGAAAAAATCAGCTGGTTTGAGCAAAAGCCATTGTATGGCAGGCAGATCCTCCTTGCCCGCACTGGCGACAGTGTCAGTGAATTAGCACAGGAATTAATGAATCAGGGTGCAGATGTGATTGAATTTCCAAAATGGAAAAGGACGGTACTTTCTATTGATGTAACAAATGTGGCCTCCTATGATCATATTCTCTTCACTTCACCAGAAAGTGTGACAGAGTTTTTTACAGCGCTATTTGAACAAGGGAGCGATATCCGAACCATCCGTGCTAGTCTGTATGGTGCTTCCAGCAAATCAGTAAGAGCATTAAACAAACAAGGATTGATGGCTAATCTTGCTGAAGAGATGCCAGCCACGGGGAAACGACTCATTGTCGGTGACGATGGCATAGTCACTCAAGACAATGCGGACAAATTATATACGAGTAAAAAAGAGCTCGATCAACAGTTCATCCCCATTTTTAAAAGAATGCTTGAGGAAGCTGACGTGAATACAATGATCTTCCCAAGCAGTGCTTCGGTCGCTCAGTTTGTAGAAGGGTTGCGAGAATGTGGGATCGATGCCACTGAACTACTGGCTAATCTGCAGGTTGTTAGCATGGGAAAACAATGGCTGCTGTAGCTGATGCCGGGCTTCCACTATCTGGAATGCCTCCGAAAGCAACAAAGGAAGCTTTAATAAGCTACTTAGCAGGTCGGGCACTAGGAGGAGAATAGAAAATGGATGCGGTTATCTATCTCGCACATGGGAGCCAGCGATCAGCAGCAAATGAGAAATTTGTTGATTTTATTAAAAGAATCATGCAACACTCACCATTATCTATCCAAGCCTATGGATTTCTGGAAAATGCTCAGCCATCCATTGCCCAGACCATAGAGTCCTGTATCGAACAAGGTGCACGTAGAATTACAGTTGTCCCTGTTTTTTTATTACCAGGAATTCATACCAATGTCGATATTCCAATCGAACTTGGACAATATCCTGATGTTATTTTCCACTATGGAAAGCCGCTTGGTGTGGATGACATCATGGTTGATATTCTTGCGGACAAACTTGCTGATGCTGGTTTCGGCGCCCGCGACAATGAAGCAGTATTATTAGTGGGACATGGGAGCCGACTTCCTGAAGCGGGTGCTGAGTTTGAAAGGTTAGCTATTAGTTTAGCTGAGAAAGCAAGATGTAGTGTTCATCCAGCATATGTGACGACGCCTGTTTACTATCAGGAGATAGCAGCAAAATTAGTAGAAAAGAAGATATTTATTCTACCCCACTTCTTGTTTTCTGGTGGCTTTACTGACAAAATGAAAAGAGAACTAGAGTGGGTGGAAGAAAGTATCATTTTCTGCGAACCGGTTGGTTTCAATGAAAGATTAATTCCACTAATTGAAAAACGGGTGGCTGAGGTGCATGATGAATTTAACTTATCCGATTATGTTACACCTTGAAGGAAAAAAGGTAGTGGTCATTGGCGGCGGTAAGGTGGCGGAAAGAAAAGTTTGCGGCTTATTGGACACTGGGGCTCTTATTACAGTCATTAGCCCTGAAGCGACAGATGAATTACAAAAGCTAGCTCGCACTGGGCAGATCTTCTGGGCTAAGCACCGATTTTGTGCAGAGGATATAAAAGATGCATTTATCATCTTCGCGGCAACGAACGACAGGCTTCTCAATCAGCAAGTGAAAGAATCAGCAGCTCCCAGCCAGCTTGTTTTAATGGTCGATAATCCTTGTGAATCAGATTTTCAGTTACCCTCGTCATTCCGCCGTGGACGTCTATCAATTGCTGTTTCAACAGGTGGCGCAAGTCCGACGCTAGCACGGAAAATTCGTACAAGGCTGGAACAGGAATTTGATCCATCCTACGAAGAATATCTTGAGTTTCTGTATTTGAAACGAAAGTGGATCATTAATGAAGTGGCAGACACTGCTTTAAAGAGAAAACTATTAACAGCGATAGCAGATGATGAATTTTTATTCAGCCCTGATCGTGAGGGCGATTTTCAACGGTTATATGAGAGCATGATTTGATAGAGGATACTTGTTTGTATTAGATTTTCCAGTTTATTAGTGAAATCCATTTTTAATAATATCGATAGGTGATTCTTATCTCTTCTTACATAAATCTTCTGTAATGGTGAAATCTAAAAGAAAACAGAAAGAAGAGATGGAGAATTATGATCGTACCCTTGGTTCGAATTGGTTTCATTTTAACGTGGTTGTCGGTTTATTTTCTTCCTAAGAAGACTGTGAAACGGTACCTACCCTCCTCTACAATGGCGGCATTATTAGTGATGACAACTGTGTTTATTGGTACTCATTTTAACGCTTGGAAGGTAAAAGGCGGAACAATAACTAGGATCCTTAACATTCTATCTATCATTTTGGGACCGTTCTCAGTAGGAACACTGTGGATTTTACGTTTCACCTTTGGAAAGTTTTGGTTATATGTGCTTATCAATTTGGTTCAAAACCTAATTTATGCATTTCCAATCCTCAACATCCTCGATAAAATTAATTTCATAAAATATGTTAAGTTTACACGAATTCATCATATAATTGCGTCCATGACTTATGCCATAATCATATATGGCTATCAATTACTTCTAGAAAAGCGTTAAAATTTAATTTATTTGTTAAATGAATCAAAAAGGCTATTGGCTACCGGTTTGGATATTTCTAGTCCAATTTGGTCGCCAATAGCCTTTATTGGATACTCTTTAACTACTTCCCATCCTTTTCGGTCGCCAATCAGCCATATTGGATACCTCTCAAACTGTCGTTAGCTTGGTTCGGGAGCCAATAACCTCTATTGGTTACCTTTATGGGTTTTAAAAAGAGTATTCGGTAACTTATTCCTGATTTTGGTTTGATTTGGACCATTCATTTGACAGCTGTTCAATACTTCCTTTAATATTGCCCTTCCCCGCAAAGGTTTCCAGTAGCTCCTTCATATCGATACCAGATGAAGCTTTAAGGGTTTCTTGCAGTGATGACATTAAGTTTGTTGCATAGCCAGTTACTTTGTTGGCTCCTCCATTTTCGCCGCTGCCACCCGTATCAACAACGGTAATCTTATCAATATTTCCTAATGGACTAGCGATTTCCTTCGCGTACTCAGGTAGCATACGAACGACCATATCTAGAATAGCGGCTTGGCCGTACATTTC